>CAZVEI010000023.1:9951-13484 GCA_964626295.1 uncultured Alkalibaculum sp. | reverse complement strand
TTACCTCACTTAAAACTGTACTTATTTTTGAAAATGTCTCTACATCGTTGCTAATAGAGTATTGTAGTACTTTATTCACTTTTCTGATTTTATCTAGTAAATTTTGCATAACAGCCTCCAATAGTCTTACAAAATGTATTTCCTCATGTCTTTATAATAGTCTGTTTTTTGAAATACATTCCTTACATAATCTGCAGATATAACAAACTGCTCTTGCTCGTAATCAGGAGCATAGTAGGAGATCTCTTCTACTAACTTTTCGATAACCGTATGCAGTCTTCTAGCACCTATATTCTCCTGTTGTTCATTTAAGTAAGTAGCTATTTGAGAGATTTCTACAATAGCATCTTCCACAAATATTAGTTCTACTCCTTCTGTTTTAATCAATTCTTTGTATTGCTTAATTAAAGCGTTTTCAGGTTTAGTCAAAATACTTATAAAGTGTTCTGTAGTCAAGTTCGTCAATTTAACACTAATTGGAAATCTCCCTTGAAGCTCTGGAATTAAATCAGATACTTTAGTCGTATGAAAGGCTCCAGCTCCAATAAATAAAATGTGATCTGTATTTACAGGTCCATATTTTGTATTTACTGTAGAGCCTTCTACAATAGGAAGAATATCTCTTTGAACACCTTCTCTTGATACATCAGGGCCGCTTTTATTTCCTTTTTCTGCAATTTTATCAATTTCATCTAAAAATATGATTCCATTTTCTTCTGCTTCTTTTAATGCTTCACTAATAACAAGGTCCATATCAATTAAGTCTTGAGCTTCTTGTTGAAGGAGAATTTCTCTAGCTTCTCGTACAGGCACTCTTCTTTTCTTGGTCTTCTTAGGTAAAAGGCCTCCAAACATATCGCTTAGATTCATCGAATCATCTATGTTCATCCCACCTAAAACGCCAATAGGAGCAGATGCATTGTCTTCTACTTCGATTTCGACTATTTCATCTTCTAATTCGCCACTTCGCAACTTATCTAATAAGCTATCTTGCTCTCTCTTTATAAGCTCATAATTTTCTGCCTCTGTATTGATTTCGTCTTTGTCTTCTTCCCCACTAACATTAAACAACATATCAAAGGGGTTTTTAGACTTTTTATCTTTCTTAGGTAAAGGTTTTAGTAAATCTACAATCCGAGCTTCTGCATTTTCTTCTGCCTTATCTTTTACTATAGACATATATTTTCCTTTTACATTTCGAATAGAGGTATTGACTAAATCTCGAACCATAGATTCGACATCTCGACCAACATAGCCTACCTCTGTAAATTTTGTAGCTTCTACTTTTACAAATGGAGCATCAACTAATTTAGCAAGCCTTCGAGCAATTTCTGTTTTTCCTACCCCAGTAGGTCCTATTAAGATGATGTTTTTAGGTGTAATCTCTTTTTGAAGCTCTAGAGGAAGTTTGCTCCTTCTTTGTCTGTTTCGAAGGGCTACGGCTACTACCTTTTTTGCTTCTTCTTGCCCGATAATATACCGGTCTAATTCTTGAACAATTTGTCTTGGAGTTAAATCCTTCATCTAAGTCACCCCTTATAATTCTTCCACAATAATATTGTCATTTGTATATACACAAATTTCAGAAGCAATTTTAAGAGATTCATAGGCTATTTCCTTCGCAGAAAGGCTTGAATGGCGAAGCATTCCTCTTCCTGCAGATAGAGCGTAATTGCCACCAGAGCCAATTGCTAAAACCCCATCATCAGGTTCGATGACTTCTCCATTACCTGAAATTAAAAACATATTTTCTGCATCCATAACCAATAAAAGAGCTTCTAATTTTCTAAGTACTTTATCTGATCGCCATTGCTTTGCCACTTCTACAGAAGCTCGAAGAATATTGCCAGCGTACTCTTCTAATTTACCCTCAAACATCTCACTTAGAGTAAATGCATCTGCTACAGAACCTGCAAAACCAACGAGGACTTTATCATTATACACTTTCTTTATCTTTTTTGCAGTGTGCTTCATAATAGTAGTCTCACCCATCGTCACTTGCCCATCTCCAGCCATAGCACACTGTCCATCTTTTCTAACTGCTATTATCGTAGTAGCATGAAACATAAACTTCACCTCATTTAAGTAGTCTTTTTAAGATATCATATCTAGTTTGAACTTGCAAGAAATCAAAATGCTTTTAGCCATCAGCAGTCAGCTATCAGCGTTCAGTTTCTTTAGGGTCAGCTATTGTAGCCAGCTTCCAGCAATTAGATTTGGATATTCCTATGGGAGTCTTTATAGCTACCTTTAGGTAGCTATATGCTGAACGCTATTTTTACTTGATATAGTAATTCCCCTTATATATGGCGATTCTCCCTTTAATCTCTAACATAGTTAGGGTATTTTGAATTTGATGAATTGGTAAATTTAATTTTTGACAGAGTTTGTCTGCATCCCAATAGCCCATTTTAATGTACTTAATGATTTCGCTTTCTTCCTTAGATAAATTAATCTCTTCATGAGGTTTTGATTCTTCCTTTTTAAAAGAGAACATGGGGAATACATCGTCTAAAATATCTTTACAGGAGGTGACAAGTTTAGCTCCGTCTTTTATAAGCAAGTTTGTACCCGTGCTGTTTCTATTATTCACATTTCCAGGAAGAGCATACACTTCTCTTCCCTGCTCTAAGGCGTATTTTGCCGTTATAAGGGAACCGCTCTTAGCAGCAGCTTCTACAACTACAATCCCCATAGACAAACCGCTGATGATCCGGTTTCTCCTAGGAAAATTATAAGGCAGAGGTTGAGTTCCAGGAGGATATTCTGACAGAACGAGTCCATTTTCCATAATTTCTTTGTATAGATTTTTGTTTTCTTTTGGGTAAACAATATCTACGCCATTTCCTAAGACAGCTACAGTTTTTCCGCCTCCCTTTATAGCACCTACATGGGCCATAGAATCTACACCTCTAGCCATACCACTGACTACGGTAATTCCTAAGGAAGCGAGTTCAAGGGCAATTTTTTCGCTCATTTTTAAGCCATAATAAGATGCACTTCTTGATCCTACTATAGAGATAGAAGATTCAAAGGAGATTTCTTGAATCTCTCCGTAATAGTATAATACTGGAGGAGGTAAATAAATATTCTTTAATATGATGGGATAAGAGTCATCGTTTATAGTTAGGTAATTTATCTTTTTTTGCTGTAGTAATTCTAAGTGTTCTTCAAGAGTATCATCGGATTTACTAGATACGATATCTTGAATCTGCACTAGATTAAATAAATTACACCTGGATAATTCCTCCTGACTAGAGTGGTACAGAGAAGATATAGAATCAAAATATACATATAAATTGTAAAAATTCTTTACGCTAATGGAATTTAACAAACTGACCCAAAGTATATACTCTCTTTCTTTCATGTCAATACATCTCCCAATATTTTCGATCTAAATTGCGATACTGAAGAGCTTCTCCTATGTGAGTTTCGTCTATTTTTTCAGCATGTTTTAAATCAGCAATGGTCCTGGCTAACTTAATAATCTTATGATAAGCTCTTGGACTTAAATTCATCCTCTCAAAAGCGTG
>CAZVEI010000023.1:2683-9941 GCA_964626295.1 uncultured Alkalibaculum sp. | reverse complement strand
ACTTTTTCCAAGGGCGCAGTATTTATTGATCTGACTAGCAGAAAGTTGTGAGTTAAAATAAATATTCTCATTTTTATAGCGCTCTAATTGAATGCTTCTTGCGTTATTGACACGAGTGCGAATATCTTTTGAACTTTCGGATTTTTGAGTGTCTTGTAAATCATCGATTTTTGTTCTTTTTACTTCTGTTTGAATATCAATTCGGTCGAGAAGGGGACCCGAGATCTTTCCTAAGTAGTTTTTGATCTGCCTTGGTGTACATTGACATTGATGCTCTTCATCGGAGTAATAGCCACAGGGGCATGGATTCATGGAAGCAATCAGCATAAAGGACGCTGGATAGGTAATGGATGCACTTACTCTAGAGATGTTTACAATGCTATCTTCCATAGGTTGCCTTAAAACTTCTAAAGCGCTCTTTTTAAATTCAGGCATTTCATCTAAAAATAAAACGCCTAAATGAGCAAGGGATACTTCTCCTGGCTTTGGAAAAGTCCCTCCTCCTACGAGGGATGTTGTGGATATGGTGTGATGAGGGCTCCGAAATGGTCTCTCTGTTATTAAAGGTTTCCCTTTTAAAAGGCCTGTAATGCTGTAGATTTTTGTGATCGCTAAGGATTCTTCTACTGTCATCTTAGGAAGTATCGTGGCAAATCTCTTAGCTAACATGGTCTTCCCACTTCCAGGAGGGCCAAGCATGAGCATATTATGATATCCTGCAGCAGCTACTTCCATAGCTCTTTTTACGCTTTCTTGTCCTTTTACTTCGCTAAAATCAACAGTAAACTCTTGTTCACTACTTAAAAATCCATGAATATCCGTAATATATGGTTTAATCTCTGTTTTACCTGTTATGTACTCAATCACCTGATAAATGTGTTTAGCAGGCAATACTTTAATTTCTTTTACAAGAGATGCTTCTAGCGCATTATCTTCAGGAACAATAATACCTTTAAAATGGTGATCTCTGGCTGCAAGCACCATTGGCAAAATCCCTTTTACTGGTCGGATATCTCCCTTTAAAGATAATTCCCCTATAAAGACATAATCTTTTAACGATACAACAGGTGTGATGACTTCAGAAGCGCAAAGAACGCCAATGGCAATAGGTAAATCGTAGTAAGCACCTTCCTTCTTAATATTTGCTGGAGCTAGATTAATGGTTATTTTTTTCATAGGGTAGCGAAAACCATTGTTTTTAATAGCAGAAAAAACTCTTTCTTTAGATTCTTTTATGGCAGCATCAGGCAAACCTACTAATGCATATACAGGAAGTCCACTAGAAATATCTACTTCTACTTCTACGATTAGCCCTTCTATTCCATGAATGGAACAACTATAAATACTCGATAGCACAATCATCACCTCAAAATTTATTGTATCAAAACAAATCCAATATTTCTATATTATTACAAAATACCCTTCAATTTACTATTTAAGCATTCACAAGCTCTTTTCTTCAGAATATACTATAACAAGAAAGTGCCTTTGGCACTTTCGTTCTAAATTCTAAATTTTAAGTTACATGTAAAAATAGTTTAATCGCTATCAATGATTTTGATAGCAATAACATTTAGAAGTATTAGCTAGTAAAGCTAATAAGGGCTTTCTTAGTGTACAAATAATTGATTTAAAGTATCTAAGTTAAAGCTTAAACAAATTTAATTAGAGGTGTAAATATGAGTTTAAATGAAAATTCAATAAATCCAGATAATCGGAGTCTTGGCCCAAAAGCTGCCAGACGATTATCCAATACAACAAAATCCGTTCCTATGATGAATTCCATTACTCCCCGCTGGCTTCTTTCTTTTCTTCCTTGGGTATCAACAGAGGCGGGAGTATATCGTGTAAATAAGGTTATAGATGATTCTAATGAAGGTGTGTGCTCTGACAATATTGGAGAGCATTGCATTCCTCAAAATTATATGGATTACGATTGCAATCCAAAGGAATATACATTAAATATCATCCAAACTATTTTAAAGATCAACTCTCAAGTAAGCGATATCTTCAATTCGCCTATTAATCAAAAGCAAGAACAGATGAGATTAGCAATTGAAAAAATGAGAGAAAAACAAGAATGGGAACTAGTCAACAATCCACAATTTGGACTGCTAGCATCTGTAGACCCTTCCATGAACATTGCCTGCAGAAAAGGCATGCCTACTCCAGATAATTTAGATGATTTACTTGCAACTATGTGGAAAAACCCTGCTTTCTTTTTAGCCCACCCAAAGGCCATTGCAGCATTTACGAGAGAATGTACTCGCAGAGGAGTCCCTCCTGTTAGCGTAAATATATTTGGCTCACCATTTGTTACTTGGAGGGGCGTTCCCATGATTCCTTGTGATAAGATGAAAGTAGATTCCTTAGGAAATACGTGTATATTGCTCATGCGAGTAGGAGAAAAAGAACAAGGGGTTATCGGCTTGCATCAACTAGGTGTTCCAGGTGAATGCCAAGTACCTAGTTTATCTGTTCATTTTGGAGGAATAGATGATATGGGTATCATATCTTATATCATGACACTTTATTACGGTTTAGCCGTTTTAACAGATGACTCTCTTGGCATGCTAGAAAATGTGAATATAGGGCATTATTATGACTACGAGTAAATGGTTTGACGATAGGAGTAGTGAATACTACTTCTTATCTAATTATCGTGAAGGCAACGGGCCAAGTGGCTACCTGCAGCCATTTGGCGACTGCCCGCGTAACCACAAGAAACTTGCGAACCGTGTTTCTTGTGGTTATAAAGCCCAAAGCCATGCTATTAAAAATAGTGAGCTGTTTTCACGACCAGACCTAGACACTTATGCTATTCGCAAAGATTTCCCCATTCTACAGACCCGAGTAAATGGAAAGCCATTAGTATGGTTAGATAATTCGGCAACTGCACAAAAACCAAAAAGTGTAATCAATGCTTTAAAGGAATACTACAGTAAATACAATTCCAATATCCACCGTGGAGCTCATACTTTAGCGAAGCTTTCTACAGACGCTTATGAAAAGGCAAGAGAAAAAATCAGGTCCTTTATTGGTGCATCCTCCTTAGAGGAAATTATCTTTGTTAGAGGTACTACAGAAGGGATTAATTTAGTAGCTGAAACCTTTGGAGAAGCAAATATCGAAGAAGGTGACGAAATTATCCTTAGCATTATGGAGCATCACTCTAATATTGTGCCCTGGCAAAACTTAGCTAAAAAGAAAGGTGCTACAATAAAGATTATACCAGTAAATAAATGCGGAGAGCTTATTTTAGAGGAATACAAAAATCTTCTTTCGCCGAAAACAAAGATGGTAGCTATTACTCAGGTATCCAATATCCTAGGGACTATAAACCCGATTAAAGAAATCGTCGCTTTAGCCCACAAGGTTGGAGCTATAGTATTAGTAGATGGAGCACAAGGCATTGCCCATATAGGAATAGATGTAAAGGAAGTAGATGCAGACTTTTATGTATTTTCAGGTCATAAAATTTACGGTCCTACTGGCATAGGTGTTTTATATGGGAAAAAAGAACTATTAGAAAAAATGCCTCCTTATCAAAGAGGCGGTGGTATGATTCAAAATGTGACCTTTGATTCTACACAATACAGCAGCCTTCCTTATAAGTTTGAAGCAGGAACAGGAAATATTGCAGATGCTATTGGTTTAGGTGTAGCAATAGATTATGTAAGTAACATCGGAATAAATGAGATTATGAATCACGAGATAGCCTTAACAAAGTACGCTATGAAAAGATTATCTGAACTACGTGGTTTAACCTTAATTGGTACTGCACCTAATAAGTCCAGCGTCCTATCCTTTGTATTATCAGGAATTAGCCCAGATCAAGCTGCTCATAAACTCAATGAAGATGGTATAGCAGTCCGTTCAGGTCATCATTGTGCTCAGCCAGTCTTAAGAGATTACGGCTATAATAGCGCCATCCGCGCTTCTATTGGGATCTATAATACAAGAGAAGAAATCGATATTCTGGCTAACGCCCTTATGAAAATGCTTTAAACAATAGTTAAACAGTAGTATTGGTTATTAATCCTAGTTAGGGTTAAATATAGATAGCTTTAGAATATAAAAAATGCAAACAACCCCATCATAGTTTGTTTGCATTTTTTATTTAAATGATTTTAAACAATCGTTACTTCTTAGGTATTACCTTCCAAATCCAGTAAGCTATTGCAAAGTCCACTAAGCTATGAATAAAAGTTCCGATGCCTACCATGCCTACTATAGAGTAAATGTATCCCCTTTGATACTCTAAATCCGATAAACTTTGACCAATGTAAAAGGGAGATACTGCTAAGATTTCACCTAAACCGTGTATAATGGAAATCATAACAGCGAAGACAATTACTTCTCCCATATTTTTTAAGGTGTCTGGATGTTTTTTTAAATATAGAGCTCCTATCGCAGCAAATATAATTTGGCTAAAAGCTCGAGCTACTACGACAATTGGAAATCCCCCTAGAAAAAATCCAAGTGTTGTTCCTAATGAGACAAATACTGCCGTAGCAGGTGAAATAAATACAGCAATAAACAGTGCCACATGACTAGCTAATGTAAAAGATGCTGGTTCTATTACAAATCTTATAGGTGATACTAAAGGAATTAAAATTCCAATAGAGCATAAAAGTGCTGCTACTACCATACTTCTGGTGTTAAATTGATTATTCATTTTTCTCCTCCGCAAAATATTATAATGCTTATATTTTATTTACTGAGTGGATTGGTAAAGCAAAAGGTATAAGGTCAAAAAATCTATGCATATTTATAAAAAACCCCCTCAGTATAATTCATTATACTATAGATTTTCCTTTGGTGTAAATATCCAATTTAGGTTACCATTAACAATACTATTATATCACTTATTAAAAATCTTTTTAAATTATACTCCAAATAAAATCCAAACTATAATATAGCCTGATAGGATTGCAACTAATGTAAAAAGAACTCCTATCTTCGTAAAGCTGCCAGTGTCAACTTCCCAACCTTCCATAATACCTCTATTGTATTAGTAAGATACTGCAAATATTCTTTTTAAAGGTAAAATGAGGAAAGAGTTTATACTCCTTCCCCTTTAAATCTGGAATAGAGCTTTCTTTTACTTGTTGTCAAACTTCTCTACATTTTTTATCATAATAGATATGGTTCCATCAATATTATTGATAAATTCCACAACATCTGAATCTCCAACGTATGTAGATGGAATACTTATTTCAATTCCCTGATCCGTGACTAGTTTGTGCTTTTTTACAATTCGCTTTTCGGCGTAAGGGCTAAGTTTAATCTTTGATTCTTGTATACCAGCTTTTTCAATTCCTTGTTTGAATGCAGTTTTTCCGGCAGCATCATCAAATGTCATTTCTGCAATGTTAACTAAATCTATCTCACTATTATTAGTAAAATCACTTGAAATGACTTTTCGAAAAGTGTTTAATTTGTCCATATCCCCATTGTATTCTTCTTGAATAATTGTATGCGCAGTTTTCTCTACAATATCTACAATCTCTTTATCGGATTTTACAGCTTTTGATTTTAAAAGGTAAGTTGAAATATAATTTTCTTTTGTTCCATTAATCTCATACTTTCGCTCTTTAACCAAAAGAGAAAGGTCAAGTAGATTTACAATGACGAATTCATCAAGTTTTTGAGATTCAAGTGGCAAACAACAGGGTTGCCTGATTATAGTATTACATATTCCATCTTCTGCTTCAACATGGTGTATATAACCGTACTTATAATTAAACTTTAAGATACCTAAATAAGTAATACTATCACAAATAAAATCTACAATGACCAGATCACATGATGGAATAGACGTTCCATTTGTAATAAAGTTTATAAACGAATTAGCAATCTGTTTGCTCAAAGTAAAAAAGTCATCTTCTCGTGTAAAATTCTCAATAATAGATAAAAAATGATTTGATGATTCATTTTCAAATACCGTTTTCTTTGTTTCAATATCTGTAAAACACTTCTTTATATGCTTAGTAAGGTACTCCTGTATTTCATAAGATAAATCAATTGTCTTATCTGAAATAACAGAGATTCCTCCAGCGTTATCAATAATATGTAAAATAGCTCTTTTAATCGTTACCTCTTGACTCATATTCATGCCCCTTTCAACTTACCATTGTAACATGTACTCATGAATTTAATCTACAAGAAGTGGAACTTTCCAAGACAAAAGCCCTATTACTCTACTAGAGCGTCATACATCTTAATTATGAGATTAGTCATATAATAATATGCCCTTTTTAATCACATCATAAGTAAATGAAGATCTTTCATCATGTAATGAGTTGAATTCATCTGTCGAAACAACAATAACATCAAAAGGCACGCTAATATCTCTTAGTAATTTTCTTATATGTATTCTTTTATCAAAGTCATTTTTACGGCTATCCCATACAATTGTTAAAAGTAAAATACAACCCAAATCGAGTAAGTAGATTTTTTCAATATTTACCCCCTCTACTATACGTTTTTTAATCTCCTGATACGTTTTTACCACTTTCTTCCTATCCCCTTACAAATATTGATTTAAAGTAATTAAATATATTATTCATTAGCAATGTTCCTATTATATTTATTTTTTGTATTTAATACTGTCGATTTTTGTAGAATATATTAATATCTGCTATGTTTTTTTAATAGAATTAACCATCATTTATGATAAGATTTAATATGATATATATAGGATGAAAAATTACGATCTTATTACACAAAAAAAGGATGCCAATTAATTCTTAATTGGCATCCTTTCATTTACTTAGAAAGCTTTCAGTAGCGCGCATTGCAATTTTTCTAGAACCTAAAGGTCTAATGCTCCTGTTCCAAGTACTTTTACAATTATGCAAGGTAGAGCCTTCCATCTACAAGAAGGACTTAAAGTCATAATGAAGTATACTTTAAGTCCTTCTTGTAGATTATTAAATTGATTGTATTTTAAACCCATTCTTACAAAGGAGTTCTGCTGTTATTCCATTGCCTTCTATTAAAGTTCCAGTGAAGGTTCCATCATAAATTAAACCAAATCCACAGGAAGGGCTTTTGGATTTTAATATGATTTTGCTTGGCTTTAGGTCTCTTGCTATTTCCAAGGTCTTTTCGGCACCTTTTACAAACTCTTCAGTAACGTCCTTGCTCATTGTATCGACAACAAAGATCTTGTCATTTACCTTCTGTATTTCTGAGGCATGTCTAGGGGTTTGAAGTCCCCCTAGTACTTCAGGGCAAACGGTAACCGCTTTGT
>CAZVEI010000023.1:0-2673 GCA_964626295.1 uncultured Alkalibaculum sp. | reverse complement strand
CCTAACTAATTCTTCGATTACAGAGACTTTGTTATTTAACCCATTATACTTACAATTACACCCTGCCAAACAAGCGCTAACTAAGATCATGTTTTTTGCTCCTAATAAAGTTTTTAAGATGTTTTTACTACTTAAAGTCTTGTGCTAATTTTTCAAAAGCTGGTATGGAATTTCGTATCATATTAAAATCTACACAGTAAGACATCCTAAAGTATCCAGGGCAACCAAAACCAGAACCAGGAACTAAAAGGAGATTATGCTTTGTAGCTACTTGAATAAATTCTACATCATTTGGAATGAACGCTTTTGGAAATAGATAAAAAGCTCCTTGAGGTTTGTTCACTTCAAAGCCTATTCGCGTTAAATTCTCATACAAAAAGTCTCTTTTGGCTTGATAATCTTCCACATTAGGTTTGACGTACAAACAATCCCCTACAACTTTTTGAAACAATGCAGGTGCATTGACAAAGCCTAAGACTCGTGTACAGTAAATAAGCACATTAACTAATGTAGAGATTTCTTCTATATTACTACTAGCAGCAATATAACCAATTCGCTCACCTGCTAGACCTAAAGATTTACTAAAAGAGTCTACGACAATAGCGTTTTGAAATACATTAATAATAGAAGGTACTTTAATACCATCGTAGACAATTTTGCTATAAGGCTCGTCTGAAATAATGTAAATAGTAGTGTTAAACTCCTTTCCTTTTCGTTGGAGGATCTCTTCCATCTTTTTAAGGATTTCTTCACTGTAAACAACACCAGTAGGGTTATTAGGAGTATTTAATATGATGGCCTTCGTTTTTTTTGTAATCATCTTTTCAAATTCTTCTATATTGGGTTCAAAAGTCTCTGTATTAGCTGGCACTACTACGGTTTTTCCGCCATAATTACTAATATAAGAACCATAATCTACAAAATAAGGAGCAAAAACCATTACTTCTTCGCCTTCATTTAATAGAGATTTTAAAACCACATTTAAGCCACCTGCTGCCCCTACAGTCATGACTACATTGTTCTCACATAAGCTTACATTGCTCTCTTCTTGAAGTTTTTGTGCAATCTTTGCCCTTACATCAGCATACCCGCTGTTGCTCATATATTTGTGTAATCCAGGTTCTCCACTAGTAATATGTTTTATTAAAGATTCCTGAACCTCTGCTGGAGGCTCATCAAAAGGATTTCCTAAACTATAATCATAAACCTTATCTGCGCCATATATTTTAGCAAGTCGGTTTCCTTCTTCAAACATTACCCTAATCCATGAAGAGCTTTGTAACTTTTGCACCATATTTTCTGAAAACATCCCTATCACTCCATTTCAATTGTCGTAAATACAATATTACTGATCCATCATTGTGTTAATACACCTTGTGGACTCGTTCTCTTATAAGTATAACATATTGACAATTAAACTTACTCCATTTATTTAGAATAATCTGACATTTCACCCTTAACAATGGTTGAACAGTAGTTAAGCAACACCTCGAAATCAGCTAAAGCTGATTTCGAGGTCGCCCGTTCGCCAAATGAAAGCGAAAGCTTTCATTTACGGATTCAGTTAACTGAATCCTGCGAAAGCTCCGATTTGCTTGGCTCACTGGTTCACGCAAAAAAGAAAAAGAGCAGAGTATAAAAAAATTCATACTCTGCTCTTCATAGAAACATCAATGATAATTGATAATTCTAAAACATTTCTTTTGACATTTTTTCGATTTCTTCATCAGTAGCTTCATATACACCTGGGAATGAGCTAATAGCTAGACCTTGGCTTGAACCTGGAATGAAGTATAATTTTCCATTTTCTTTACAAGATTTTTCTACTTCGCTAGCAATAATATCTTGAGTCCAATCTGGGAAATCGATTTCACCACTGTGTAATCCACCCATGAATGTAATTTGTCCACCGTATTTTTTGATCAATTCAGGAATATTGTTTGTCTTCATAACACCTTGCCAGATGTCAATACCCATTTCGATCATAAATGGAACAAGGTTTGCAGCATAGCTATCGCTATGATGAATAGCTAATTCAACACCATTTTCTTTGTAGAAGCCATAAATTCTCTTGTATGGTTCAAGGAAAAATTCTTCAAACATAGAAGGTGATAAGAATGAGTTGATTTGGCTACCCCAGTCATCATGATGGAAAAGTGCATCAGGCTTTAAGTGAGTGATGAATTCTTTAGCAAGTTCAATTTCCCAATCTGTAAGGTATTCAATTAACTCATGCATTGCTTCTGGCTCTTCGTAGAAAGCCATTAAAGCTTCTTCCATGCTCATTAAGTAATGTACGTGTTCGAAAAGACCTGGTGCAACAAAAACTGTACAATATTGTTCAGTTCTATCAACTACTGCTGCAGAAGCTTTCGCTTCAGCCCAAGCTTCCTCAGGAAATTTAATATTAGGAGCTTTTACTACATCTCTCCATTTAGTGATATCCTTTACAACAGTATGTTCTTCATCATGTACTGGGAATGCACCGATTTGACCTTCTGGCCATCTCGTTGTAATACCCCACTCATTAACGATTTCTCCACCAATTGGTGGTTTTTTACGAGTGATTGGAGTATTCATGATCATATTGAAACATTCGTATTGTTTAACAAATCTATCAGGGTTGCCACCCTTCATAACTTCAACTAAATTCTGTCTTTTTGTTAACATTAT
>CAZVEI010000022.1:0-13578 GCA_964626295.1 uncultured Alkalibaculum sp. | reverse complement strand
ATTATAAATTATCAATCTTTATTAAAAGATGACATTAAGAAGATGATTTTTCTTCAAAATTATTCTACCGTAACAGACTTAGCAAGGTTTCTTGGTTTATCTACATCGCAGCCTCTTGCTACAGACAAATAGTAAGCTAGTATTTGTAGTATTACTACTGTAGGAATAGGCGCAATGTCGTCTTCTATATCCGGAATGTAGAAAACCTTATCTGCTTCTTTTTCTATCGCTTTATCGCTTTCTTTGGCTAAGGCTACAACATAAGCTCCCCTGGCCTTTACCTCTTTAATATTACTCATCATTTTTTCAAGCAATCTTGTTTGAGTACATAGGGCAATGACTACAGTCCCTTCTTCTATTAAGGCAATAGGGCCGTGTTTTAACTCTCCTGCTGGATAAGCTTCTGAGTGAATATAAGAGATTTCTTTCATCTTTAAAGAGCCTTCTAAACTAGCGTAATAGTCTATGCCCCGTCCTAAGAAAAATACGTCCCTTACATTAAATTTCTCATATGCAAATTCTTTAATAGCCCTTTCCTTTTTTATGACTTCCTCTACCATTTCAGGACTAGCTTTTAAAGCTTTTTGAATTTTCATAAACTCGTCCTCATCAATGGTTCCCTTTAACATCCCTAGATGCAAGGCGATCATATACACACAAGCTAATTGTGTTGTGTAGGCCTTTGTAGAAGCTACTGCAATTTCTGGTCCTGCCCATGTGTAAAGTACATCTTCTGCTTCTCTAGAAACAGAGCTTCCTACTACATTTGTAATGGCCATTACCCTAGCGCCTTTTTGCTTTGCTAATCTCATAGCTGCTAAAGTATCTGCGGTTTCTCCCGACTGACTAATGACAATTAACAAGGTTTTCTCGTCTACAATAGGGTTTCTGTATCTAAATTCTGAAGCGATATCCGTTTCAACAGGAATTCTAGCGTATTTTTCAATAGAATACTTTCCAATTAATCCAGCGTGGTACGCAGTGCCACATGCCACAATATAGATTTGATTTATCTGATCTAATTCTTCTTTTCCTAATTTAATCTGATCTAAGACGATCTCTTTTTTGTCATCGTAAAGCCTAGAAGTCATCGTATCTCTTAATGCTTTTGGCTGCTCATGAATTTCTTTCAGCATAAAGTAATCGTAGCCACCCTTTTCTGCATCTGCAGCATCCCAGTCCACTTTAAATACTTGTTTCCCCACTTCTTCTCCATGTCGATCTAATACGGTTACTTTGTCTTTGGTTAAGATGGCAATTTCCTTGTCATCTAACAAGTATACATTTCTCGTATAGTTTAAAATTGCTGGAATATCCGATGCAATAAAGTTTTCATTTTCGCCAAGACCGATAACTAAAGGACTATCTTTTCTTACCGCTATGATTTTATCTGGTTCTTCCTGGCATAAAATACCTAAGGCAAAGGAACCTTTCAAATGAGCAATCGCCTCTCTAACAGTTTTGACCATATCTCCTTCATATAAGCTGTCAAGTAAATGAGCAATGACCTCTGTATCTGTATCCGATAAAAATCTGTAACCTTTTTTAATGAGCTCTTCCTTGAGTTCCATGTAGTTTTCAATGATCCCATTATGCACTATTACGATGGAATGATCTGCATTTGCATGAGGATGAGAATTCACATCAGATGGCGCTCCATGAGTAGCCCATCTAGTGTGCCCAATGCCAATACTCCCTTCTAGAGGCTCTTTTTCTATAACTTCTTCTAGGGCCTTTAATCTACCCTTACACTTTTTTGTATTAATTTCTCCGCCCTGGCTAACAGCTACACCAGCAGAATCGTCCCCCCTATATTCTAATCTACTTAATCCGTTAATAAGTATTTCCGTTGCTTTTTTATTCCCAATATATCCTACAATACCACACATAATTCATTCTCCTCTCGAAATAAAGGTCCTTCTCTAGTTTTAGAATAGAGAAGACCCTCACTGTCTAATAATAGTTTTTAGACTCAAACCTTTTTTATTCCTTTACAAATAAAAGAAATTGCTATAGGACATAGCAAAGAATGGTCACAAAAAAAGGACCATGTTTAGAAAGGCTTCTGTTTCACAGTCACCTGTGGTTTTTAAACCTCTAGACAGTTTAGGAGAATTTAAACTGTTTGGGGCATCCGCCGAGTATTTCGATACTCCCCATCCTCGTCAACTCAATATATGAGTCCTGGCGCTATTCTATTTAATTGTCTAATTCACCCCCATAGTTAAATATATTATACTATTGTCGAAGTGGATACAATATTTTTCGGGTAAATTTTAAGTATCCTTTTATCCTTTAAAAGGCATTTTACTTTTATTCGTAATAATAAATGCATTAAAAAAAGGCTTCCATCTTTCTTTAGAAAGTAAGCCTTTTTCTAGAAAAACTATTTATATTGTTTCCTCTTACTAGAAGAAGGAATCTCTAACTCTTCTCGGTACTTAGCTACAGTCCTTCTTGCAATTTTCACACCCTTTTCCTTTAAAGCTGTGGCAATGGCTTCATCAGATAGAGGAATATACTTATCTTCTAGGTCAATTAACTCTTTAATTTGAAACTTAACCGTGTTAGAGGAAATCACATCATCTTTAGCACCACTAGATTTTATAGCACTAGTAAACAAGTCTTTTATTTTAACTATTCCATGAGGAGTTAATATGTACTTATCCTTAACTGTGCGACTAATAGTAGATTCATTTAAATGAAGGATTTCTGCAATCTCTCCTATGGTCATAGGCTTTAAGTACTGTGAGCCTTTATAGAAATACTCTTTTTGTTTTTCTACTATATACTCTAAGACCTTAGCAAGGGTATCGCTTCTTTGTTCAATTGCCTTGATAAAATCTTTCGCATCATGAAGCTTTTCTTTTACATATTGATTTACTTCTTTATCCATTTTCTCTTTTGCTATATTTTCGTAGTATTGATTGATAGCTAAGGAAGGCAATAACTTGTCGTTAAGGAACAGAACCACTTCTTCATCTATAATCTCAATATAGGCTTCTGGGATAATATATACATCTTCATCTCCAGTATAAAAGCCTCTTGAAGGCTTTGGTTCTAAATCTTTTATTATACTTATATACTCTTGTAGCTCTTCCATACTTATTTTTAGTAAGATAGTAATATTTTTAAGCTTATTTTCCGCTATGAGAGGAAGGTGACCGCGAATAAGCTCCCTTAGGGTTTCATCTTCAATCCCTTTTCTCCTAATTTGTATCTCCAAACATTCTATTAAACTTCTAGCAGCTATACCATCTGGTTCTAGCTGTTGTACGCATTTTAAGGCATATTCTACATCTACGAGATCCATATGTAAATCTTTTGCCATATTCTCCATAGTATAGTTTAAGTATCCCCGGTGGTCGAGGCTCTCTATGATATAAATACAAATTTCCTTGATTTTATTTGGCTCTTTTAAATCTACAAGTTGCTCCTTTAGAAAATCTTTTAAAGTCTTGTGAATGATAACAAAATTGAGTGGATCTACATCCTTATCAGAGTTATACTGAATCGTATCAGAGAAAGAGTGCTCTTTCTCATTTCTTTCTCCATCTTTAATAAGCTTATCTAATTCATCTTGTTTAGGTTGATCTGCTTCATAATGAGCTTCTAAGAGAGGATTTTCTTCTATTTTTTTTGAAATACCCATTTGCAAATCTACAATTGGCATCTCTAAAATTTGCAAGGAATGTCGCATTTGTGTGGTCAGTATTTGTTTTTGCACTTGAGTAAGTTTTTGATTTGTATTCAATTTCATGGCGATCCCTCCTAGCAATGCAATTCATATATTTATATTATACTACAATTTTAATGCGTGCAGAAGCTATAAAATCCATGGTAGCATGAGCAAACAAAGTCATGATCCTTAGTGATTCTAGTAAATTTGACCGACATGGATTAGTAAGTCTCTTTTCTGTTAACCATATAGATACCTTAGACACAGATAGTGGTATTAAAAATCAAATGCAACAAGGATTTGAAAAAAAGGTGTTCGTGTAATTACTTTTTAGTCACTAGGATTTGGGTATTCCCTTTAGGTCAAATATGCGACTTAAGTCGCAGTGAACAATCAATATATAGTCTATTTATCAACACTTTCCACTGAACTCTAGATTTTTAGCTAAAAAACACGCCAATTGCAGTTTAGCAATTGGCGTGTTTTCATTTGTAATGATATATTTAATGGTTTAGCCTAATCTTTCTACAATTAAATCTGCTAATCCTTGAGCTATAGACATTAATTCTTCTTTGTCTTCCCCTTCAATCATAACTCGCACTAATGGCTCTGTTCCTGAAGGACGTATTAATACTCTCCCTTTTCCACGGAAGTGTTCTTCGATCTCTGTTATTTTCTCACTTATAGCAGCATCTTCTAAGTATTTGTTTTTGTTTTCATTTTTTACTTTAGCATTTACGAGGACTTGAGGATATATGGTCATCTTGTTTGCTAGTTTTTCTAAAGACATATTTTCTTTTTTCACAATTTGAGTTAATTGTACTGCTGTTAGAAGCCCATCACCTGTAGTATTGTAGTCTAAAAGGATAATATGACCAGACTGCTCTCCACCTAAATTATAATCCTCTTTTAACATGGCCTCTAATACATATCGATCTCCTACTGCAGTCTTTACAGCTTTACAATCGTGCTCTTTTAACGCTACCTCTAAGCCCATATTGCTCATTACAGTAGCTACAACTGTGTTTTTCTTTAACTTTCCGTCTTTAGACATGGAGTAGGAAAAGATATTCATGATTTGATCCCCATCCACATTTCGACCAAGATTATCTACCGCTAACAATCGATCTGCATCGCCGTCAAAAGCAAGGCCTAAGTCTGCTCCTTCTCTAACAACTGCTTCTTGCAACCCTTCTAAGTGAGTAGAACCGCAATTACAGTTAATATTGATACCGTCCGGCTCATTTCCTATACAGATAATCTGTGCGCTTAATTTAGTAAATATCTCTGGTGCAATTTTGTAACTTGCCCCATTAGCGCAGTCTAGCACAATTTTCAAGCCCTTAAAATCCACATCTAGGGTCTCTAATAATAAATCCATATATACTTGCTCAGGATGCTCACATTTTGTTATAGCACCAACAGAGTCCCCTCCTGGCAGGTCAAATTCGTAGTTTTCTAAAATCAATTTCTCTATTTCATCTTCAACTTTGTCTGATAACTTAAAGCCATCTTTGTTAAAAAATTTAATCCCATTAAATTCTGCTGGATTGTGAGATGCTGAAATAACAACTCCTGCATCTGCTTTAAAATGTCTTACAAGAACTGCTACCCCCGGCGTTGGTAATACACCTAATTGAATAACATTACCACCCATAGAGCAAATGCCTGCAATCAAAGCAGATTCTAACATATCTCCAGAGATTCTCGTATCTTTTCCTATAACAATAGTAGGTTTATGATTTCCCTCACCTAGTACATAAGCTCCCGCTCTTCCTAACTCAAAAGCCAACTTAGGTGTTAATTCCGTATTTGCAATTCCTCTAACGCCATCAGTTCCAAATAATTTACCCATAATATCCTCCATTTTTTAGTTCTAAGTTCTAAGTAAAAGCTTTGACCATCTCCGCTGATCGGTATAATGGCAGACAGGGTCCTTTGCCACTACATTTTGAGCGTCGAGAGTTGGAAATTAGATGAGGATCGGTAATATTATTTGCCTTGCGCGGAACGACGAGGCCGTCCTTCCTTACTCTTCCTCATCTATAGACGAGTCAAGGTTTTCCCGTCCCACAGTCCAACAACCAACCGTCCAACCAACTTCCAGCTTTTAGGTTTTGCTGACCACCTTGAAGCTGACCACCTGACCACCTTCATTTCATCTCTGAATCACCTTAATAATAGACTCCGCCATAATCAAGTCTTCTGGCGTGGTGATTTTTATATTATCATAATGCCCCTTAATGATTCTAATGGGAAAGTTTAATCTTTCTACAAGCATGGCATCATCTGTACCTACAAAATTGTCTTCCATTGCCTGTTCATGAGCTCTCATGAGGAGATTATACTCAAATGTTTGAGGTGTCTGAACTGCCCAAAGGGTAGTGCGATCTGGTGTGTCTTTTACCGTCAAATTCTCATCCACAACTTTTACTGTATCCTTCGAAGGCACTGCCACAATCGTCGCCTTGTGCTCCAATGTACCCTCTATACATTTAATCAAGGTATTAGGATGGACAAGAGGCCTAGCGCCATCATGTGTAATTACAATATCTGTCTTCTTATTTACCTTTTTAAGGCCTAAGTACATAGATTCTTGCCTAGTAGCTCCACCTTCAACCAATACTTTTACCTTTTTTATCTTATAGGGTCTTATGACTTCTTCCATACAAATTTGAGCATCTTGTTTTCCAATGACCAATATTACTTCGTCAATTAACTGGCATTCTTCAAACACTAGTAGTGTATGCGCTAAGACAGGTTTACCATTTAAGTATAAATACTGTTTGTTAACCCCTGCTTTCATCCTTGAGCCATTGCCGGCTGCAACAATAATTGCGCTTACAAATGGTTTGGGCATAGTAACACCGCCTATTATTTTCTAATCTAACTTGTAATATTATATATTTTTGAGCTGTAAAATGCAATAAGGGAAAGCACGAGTGCTTTCCCTTAGGTGGTCGACAAAACGAATTAAGCAAGGCCCTGCAGGTCCATTTTTGCTGACTACCTGATTACTCGACCACCTTACCACCTAAAAAAGACAAAGCGCCAAAAACGCTTTGTCTTTTTTTAAATCGACTTCGATACTACCTTTTTTGGTTTTGCGAAGATCATTCTGCCTGCTGCAGTTTGAAGGACGCTTGTGACGGTTACCTCTATGGTTTCTCCTACATATTTTTTTCCATTTTCCACGACAATCATGGTTCCGTCATCTAGGTATGCCACACCTTGCCCATTTTCCTTGCCTTCTTTTATCAAATTAACGACCATCTCTTCTCCAGGAAGTACTACAGGTTTTACAGCATTTGCCAATTCGTTAATATTGAGGACTTCAATACCTTTAATTGTAGCCACTTTGTTTAGATTATAATCATTGGTTACTACTATACCCTTTAGGTCCTCTGTAAGTTTTAATAATTTTGCATCGACCTCTGAAATATCAGGATAATCTTTTTCCATATTTATAACTTCTATTGGTAGCTCCTTTTGAATCTTGTTAATGACATCTAATCCTCGTCTACCCCTATTCCGCTTTAGTGAATCAGAAGAATCCGCAATATATTGTAATTCCGCTAGTACAAACTGAGGAATAACAATAGTCCCCTCTATAAATCCGGTTTTACAAATATCAAAGATTCTTCCATCGATTATTACGCTAGTGTCCAGGACTTTATACCTTTTCAAATTCTTTGTCGACTTTGGGGTCTTCTGTTCTTTAGGAACCTTTTTAAAGAATGTGCTAAAAGTATCTGCATTTTTATTTGCTATTGTAATTCCTAAATAACCAAAGAAAATATAAATTAGAATGATAACAATTTGTGAGATTGGTTGAAGAAATTCAATAGCGCTGATTGGTATAGATATTAACGCAGCAATAATAAGCCCTACCATAAGTGCAAAGGTAGTTGTCAAAATTTCAGTAAAAGTTAATTTTGATATATACCCTTCAATAACACTCGAAAGTTTCAATCCAGTATTAATAAAAAATGGAGACAGCAAATAAAAGATAACGCCAAATAGAATACCACCTATAATGTTAATTACTAAAGCATATGGTAAATCTGTAATGCTTTCAACATAATTTTGAATAGGTTCAATACTAATAATGAATCTCGCTAATTGATATCCTGAAACAAAACCCAACAAGGTAATAATCCATTTTATAATTTTTTTTACCACCTCATCACCTCCCCCTATAATTTAACATTCCTTTATTATAACAAATATAAATTAATATTTGCTTAAAGACAAGATAATAGTCTAAGAAAAATTTTCTTAGACTATAGGAATGCTCTTAAATCTATTTTATGTGATCTTCAATTAGCGTTTCTGCGTCTTCTCTCGTAATGTCCTTTACTAGTGCGAATTCACTCATAAGGATTTGTTTCGCATTATTAAGCATCTTCTTTTCGCCTGTTGAGAGACCTTTTTCTTCATCTAATAAGGTAAGATTTCTCACTACATCAGCTACTTCGAAAATATCTCCCGTTTTGATCCGATCCATATTTTTTCGGTACCGCCTACTCCAATTTGACTCATCTTCATCCTGTCCCTTACTTAAAACAATAAGAATTTCATCTATAATTTCTTCTTTTACGATATCCCGTAGTCCTAGCTTTTCTGAATTACTTACAGGAACCATTAACTTCATTTGACATATAGGTAACTCTAATATAAAATAATTGGCCTTATCGCCTAGTATTTCCTTTTCTTCAATATTTTTAATAATTCCAGCACCATGCATCGGATAGACAATTTTATCCCCAATAGAAAACATATTTTTACCTCCTTTAATGCACATTAAAGTCCTCTTTATATTATAATACAAATAGAATACTATGTCAAAATTTATATTTTAACATAGTACATATAGTATGTCAAACAGATTTTAACTGCAAAATGAAACTTATATTATTTATTTGTAAAAGATATTTTCGACACATTATTTAAGATAAAGCTCTTGTTTATTTAGATGCTTCCAATTACTTCTGATAACATAGTCTTCTCAACTACCTGAATACTTTCAAACTTTGCATTCTTAGGAAGTGCTCCCTTTGCAATAAAAACTTGTTTAAAACCCATTCGATCCAGTTCTTTAATGCGAAGTTCAAGAGAAGGCACCTTTTTTAGCTCGCCTGTCAATCCCACATCTGCTAAAAATGCTGTTCCATTGCTGATAGGTCTATTCTGCACAGAGGATACAATGCTCATAATGATGGCAAGATTCACAGATTGCTCTTTTAGTTTTAAGCCTCCTGTAGTTTTTAATACGATATCCCTATCAAAAAGCTTTATTCCACCTCTTTGCTCTAGTATAGACACCAGAGTGTTTAATTGATCTCTTCTTATACATTCACTGATTCTTGAAGGATAAGGTAAAAAACTTGTAGATACAAGGCTTTCAATCTCTACAATGATAGGTCTAGATCCATCTCTAATTACAGTTATAGCACTACCCGAAACGGCTTTTTCCCCTTCTCTTTGAGTCATAAAAAACTGAGAGGGATTGTCTATAGAGATCATGCCTTCTTCCGTCATGGTGAAAAAGCCTCTTTCCCAGGTGCTTCCAAATCGATTTTTTGTTACAGATAAACCTCTTAGCTCTTCATCGCTGTCTCCTTCGATTAATAAGACAGTATCCACTAAGTGTTCTAAGGCACGAAGTCCTGCCATTTCGTCTTTTTTAGTCATTTGGCCTACAATAATTACTGCCCGAGGACTATCTGGATTCTTTGCTAGTTTTAATAGTTCATTGGCGCATTCCATAGTCTGTGTAGGAGAGCCTGCTTTTGAGTCTCTTATTTCGTCTACTTGAAAAGTCTGGATACTGTCCAATATAATGAGATCGGGATTAATTTGATTGGTATGATAGACTACGCTATTTAAACTATTGTCGCAAAATACCCATAAATTGTCGCTGACTTTATCAAACAATCGATCAGAACGACTTTTTATTTGGCTTTCGCTTTCCTCGCCTGAGGCGTAGATCACCTTATGACCTCTTAGACATAAATCTTGAGCTACTTGTAATAACAAGGTTGATTTTCCCGCACCAGGTTTTGCCGTAATAATTGTGAGAGAATCTCGAACAATCCCACCACCCATAACTCGGTCAAATTCTTTAATGCCCGTCTCTATCCGTTGACTATTAGAGGACTTCACATGATTTAACTGGATAGCATCCTTGCTGGCTCTATTAAAATTCTTTGCACCAGCGTCCTTCGTCTGGACGCCTTCTTCAAAAGTGTTCCACTCATTGCAATTCAAACAACGCCCTTGCCACTTTGGACTTTCATAACCGCAATTAGAACAAATATATATTGTTTTGTTTTTCATTTGCACGCCACCTATTTTCTCTTCTATTTCCTGCCACTTACTTTATACAGTAAGTACCCCAAAACGCCTCCAACCGTATTTAAAATGACATCATCTACGTCTGCTCTACGACTAGTCAAAAATATGTATTGCATTACTTCTATTAGAGTAGAAAAAAGCAGACTATATGTAAATACCGACATTAGTTTTTTACTTTTTATTAAGAAGGATGATAAAAATCCCAAAGGGAGAAAGAGGAATAAGTTTCCTAATATATTCTTAAAGGAAACGGTTAATATTCCATTTGTAAAATGAATGATCTCAAAAGGCAAGTACTTAAATGCCTCTGTATTGATAATTCCAAAATTTTGCATATGCTTTGCATAATTGTTTATACTCTTGTATTTGTCAACCGAAATTCAGGTCATTTGCTCATTGAATTTTAGGTCACTCATGTTTCAAAATATGCACCTATGAAGATGTTGCTTCATAGATGCGTGGTTCATATATTGTTGCATGCTAATGTTTCTCTTAGGCGATAAGAATCTCCTGTCATATCAATAATATGAGCTTTATGAGTTAGTCTATCTACCATTGCGCTGGTAATAACAGGGTCACCAAAGATTTCTTCCCAGCGATCAAAAGATAGATTGGTTGTAATAATGATTGACTTTCTTGATGCTCGTAAAGATAGGTTGGTAAATAACAGCTCAGACCCTTCTTTATCAAATGAGATATACCCCAATTCATCTGCTATTACTAGATCGTACTTCTCAAAGCGTCTTTCAAAGTAAGTCAGTGTTTTTTGGCTATTGCATTCTTTAAGTTGCGTGATTAGTAATGGTATCGTTGTAAAAAGCACCTTATAGCCTGCCATACATGCTTTTAAGCCTAATCCTATGCTAACATGTGTTTTACCTGTTCCAGGGTTTCCAGACATAATGACATTCTGACCTTTTTCAATAAAAGATAGTGTACTTAGTTCAGGTAGTTTTTGTTTTATGCCTTCTGGTAGGTAGTTTACTTCTAAATCTTCTAGGTATTTCTTATATGGAAATTTTGCACTTCTTATTCTACTTTCTATAGAACGTTTATCTTTTTCTTCAATCTCCTTTTCCAGAATTTGATGTAAAAAGTCCTCGTAATCCTTGGCATTTTCCATAATCTGCTCAAAATGATTACGTATGCCCTTTAATTTTAGAATATGTAAGTACTCCTTTATCTCTTCATTCAACTTAACACTCATTACTAATGGACCTCCTTCTTATTCCGTAATCCCACTAGTTGATTATAGATAGAAAGAGTCTCTCGAGATTTTTCTGATAAAGAATCGGTATAGAGTCTTCTAGGCGTATGATCTATTTCATATGTATGATCACAAATAGCTCTTATCTTTTGTGCACTCATATCTAGTGGCGAAATCTTTATTAATTTTTCTATGGCTTTTTGTACTTGGTCAACACCTTTCTCAAAAACTATTTCTAATACCTCTAGGAAAGTCTTTGCATCTTTGCTATAATAGGATTCATAAATGTTTTTTATTTTGGTGTCCGCCTGTAGTAGTGCTGTACTATGGGATAGGGCACCTGGTTTTTTATATAGCGTTTTCAAGTAATGTTTTAATTCAATAACCCAGTCATGATTACGATAACTTCGGTGATGAACAGCAACCACTTCATTATTGTGATAAACAATAATTTTATCCGTATATGTTTTAGTTAATAGTATTTTCCCAACAAGATTATCTGGTACAGAGTAATGATTTTGACTAATGGTTATCGTAGAATATTTATCCACTTTAGATTCTGAAACAATACAGCTTTCAAATTTAGGGATATGGGGATTAAGATATTCTTTTTCCTTAGCCAATATTTGTGCAGGAATTCGTTTATCAGATAGCTCTTGATTATTTAGGCCTAAACATACTTCTAAAAGATGATTGTTCGCATCTGCCAGTGTGTCAAAACGATCCTTTACGCGAAAGGCTTTTCTACGTACGAACTCTACACTTCTTTCCACATGCCCTTTCTCATTGCCAGAAGCAATATTACAAAAGCGAAAATGAAATCCATAATAAAGTGAAAGCTGAGTAAGTGCCATTGTTGGTTCTTTTTCATTTCGACCAACAAATCGCTTTACAGCGACCTTCATGTTGTCATATACCATCGTTTTATAAGATCCTTTACAATGGTCAAAGAATTCAGCATGTGCTTGCTGAAATGCTGCGCTATCTTGTGATCTAAAAAGTACAGCAAAACGATAGTTACTTTTAGCTGGAGTAAAAACGGCCATTTGATATTTCTTATATCCTTCTTCGCCAATGTCTAGCTTTACTTCGCCCCAGTCGAACTCGCATTCATCACCTAGATTGTACTCTTGGCGAATATAAGCTTCACGCTCCCTTTGTTCGAATTCATTAACTAATCGCTTCACTGTTGAATAGCTAATATCAAACCCCTTTTCCAGTAGTTCTTCGTGTATATCTATTTTTTTCATAACCTGCTTGCGACGACCATCAAATCTCTTTTTTCTGTTGAGCTCCAAGCAATCTTCAATAAATTTCATCATCTCTGGTGTTACTTTTGTCGGCTTACGTCCATTCGTATTGTATTTAGGTTTTTCAACAATAGCCTGAATTAATTCCGATGCATCCATCTTTGGGTTTGATGATACAAGTTCTGCTTTCTGATTCTCATACTCCTTGATGTATTTATTTACTGTGTCCTTACTAATATGTAGTTCCTTTGCGATTGCACGATTACTTAGTCCATCAATATGTCTTAAGATAATCGTTTGCTTTTGTGCTAAGATGATCACTCCTGACTTTCCTCCTCTTGATAAGCTATCAAAAGGATACCATATTTACTACTGAACTGACCTAGTTTTCAATAATCATTTGACCTATTTTTATATTACCATTTACAGTAAAGTCAATTTCTAATATTTTTTCCCACAAATCGCTAAATGCTTGTTTTAAATCAGATACAAACTGACTTTCTGCAAATTTATCCTTTAAGATTGTAAATTTATCACCTAATGTTTGAAATACTTCACCTAAGGTTTGAAACGCTGTAGAATCAACAAATTGTTCTTTTAATGTTCCAAACCAATCTTGAAATTGTTTTACCTTTTCGCCTGCTGTTTGAAGCCATCCTGACATAGCTGATAACCCTGCTACTGCAATATCAAGGAAGGGTTCGCCTAAAATAGCTTTTAGATTTTCCCACGCTTGTTTAAGATTGCCTAATTTATTTTCGTACGATTCGGATTCCCTTGATGCTTGTCCTGTAGCACCTGCCGATTCCTGCATTGCTTGGGCAAAATCTAATCTTACTATTTGCTTTTCTGCTTCAGTTAGCGAATCCCAATTAAGCCCCAATTCTTCACTTGCATAACTTGCCATAGTCGCAGCAGAACCGAATAATCCTATAGCTTCGCCACCTTCATAATTTCCTTTGATAAAAGAATGGTATAACGGGTATGTGTTTGGAAATGTAAATGTGTATAATCCGTGGAGTGTCATTTCGTTTATCGGTGACTTGCAGGTTGATGAGAATGAATTGCCTGCGTTGTATTGGGCG
>CAZVEI010000021.1:11273-13754 GCA_964626295.1 uncultured Alkalibaculum sp. | reverse complement strand
TTACCCATTGGTTGGCACTCAAAAAGGCCTACTCCGGCAATTTCAAACTCCCTTTTCAGTCTCCCAAGAAGTTTTAAAAGGGTTTGAATTCTAAGGCCCTTTTCTACAGGAAGAGGCACATGTGCAAACTCTTCTTTTTCTAATACATCTAAATCAATGTGAACGTAAATTCTCTCTCTTCCCTTTTTGCGGATTTGTTCTATGACAGTGTCCATATCCTTTTCTATGGTTTCAACAGAAATAACGGGTATATTTTGTTCTTTTACATATTGATCTTCAGGTTCATCTAGATCCCTCGTTCCCAACATAAGGATTTGAGAGACATCTACTTTTAATGGAAACAAATCTACTATTTTCTCTTCACTTTCCCCTATTAGCGCTCTAAGAGGCATTCCATAAAAGTACTTTGTGTGAGAAGATTCCGGCGTATTTAAATCTCCATGAGCATCAATGTAAAGTATTGTCATATCCTTATTGAATTTATGGTTAAGATAAGATATGGACGTAACATCTGCATCACAGCTTCCGCCTATTGTAAATATGGTTTCAGGCTTTAGGTCTTCGATTAACGTTTTTGCCCTTTTTAATTGATCATAAATTTCTGTATAGCCTAGTATATGATTTTGTACTTGGCTAATGTCTTCTTTACTGACCTCTACCTCTGCAAAAGGTATTCCATCAAAGTATAAATCCCGCAGCTCTAAAGTACCATAATAAGTGGAGATATCCGGCCCTCCCCCTTGCCAATGTGGAAATATTAAGTTAAGGTGTTTCTTATTCATTTGTAATTCCTCTTTCCTAAAAATATCATGCCTTATAATCTTCCTACTAAATGGCTATTTTGTCAACTCTCCTCTTAAATTTGTTTCCATAAGCCTTTTCACAGTTTCCACATCATCATATAAGCAAAGGAGATAATCTAGTTTCGTTACTGCTGCCTCAACTGTCATATCATATCCACTGATTGCCCCAGCTCGTGATAAAGTTGAAGAGGCTTCATATTGACCTATCACAGCAGAACCCCTTAAACACTGTGTACACACTACGATGACCGTATTGTTTTCTTTTGCTTTCTTAAGTAAACCTTCTAAGAGATCATCTGCTTCAGGTATATTTCCTGCCCCAAAAGCTTCGATAACAACTCCCTTTAAGTAAGAAGTCATAATATTTTCAAATATCTCCCATTGGATTCCAGGAAATATTTTAAAGACAGCTATTTGACGTTTATCAAAGGTTCGAAGTTTAAAATCCCCTTTTGTAGGCAAAATAAGCTTATCCTTTACTTCAATATTTACTCCTACTTCAGCTAAAGGCGGATAATTAGGCGAATCAAATGCGATTAAATGATTTGAACTTATTTTGGTGGCTCGATTTCCTCTCATAAGTTTACTTCTAAAGTAAAGGCATACTTCAGGAATGTTATAATTTGCTGCAATGAGAAGAGCTGTAATAATATTGTCTCGACCGTCGTTTCGAATTTCTGATAAAGGAATTTGAGATCCTGTTAAAATGACAGGTTTAGATAGACCATCTAACATAAAAGAAAGGGCAGATGCCGTATAAGCCATAGTATCTGTACCGTGCAAGATAAGAAATCCATCGTACACGTCATATCTTTCTTCAATATCTTTAGCAATCTTCACCCATTCTTTTACAGAAACATTAGATGAGTCTAATAAGGGGTCATATTCTAAAAAATCATAAGAAGGCATTTCTTCACAGTTTAATTCTTGGATTGTAGATAGAGCTTGCTTCATATAACCTTTTTTTGGCGCATAACCATTAGCAGTCTTAACCATGCCAATGGTTCCGCCTGTATGGATAATACAAATTCTCTTTTTCACATTACCACCCATCTTCTTTTTATTATTTTTAATATGAACTAAATACAATTTATATATACCAAATTCCTGTATAACTCAAAACAAACACGTAACAAAGACCATGACAGTGAATATAATGAAGAGAAACAATATGAATAAAGAGAGGAGGAAAAACATGGATTATTATTCTTTCAATTCTCCTATAGATGATTCAATGAATTATACGCAAAATCCTTATATAAATCAAATGCAACCAATTTTATCAAACAATCCAACTGAAACAGACCTAACTCTATTTAAAGAGTTAAGCGGATATCCAAACTATGGAAACCCAAGTGGAAATGCAGATATTCTCTACACAGGAAATCAAGGTAGTTGGACATTTGAAGTTCCAGCATTCTTCTTTGTACCTGGCTTATTGACAGCTGAAGTATTAATTTCAGGTGTTCTTGACGACAATCAACCTGCTACTCCTACCCGTCAATACTCTGCTACTATTACCATTAATGGTCGAGCAGTTCACAGAGGTGCTCTTCCATTACAACATGGAAGACCATTTGGATCAAAATTTGACAATTGGCAAATCATGCGATTTAATGTAAGAAATCTAAGAAGAACGAATACAATTGAAATTCGAAATACTTCCACAGGCGCAGAA
>CAZVEI010000021.1:1166-11263 GCA_964626295.1 uncultured Alkalibaculum sp. | reverse complement strand
GATTTTCTCGTAGCTAAGAAAAAGCTCCCCTTAAAAGAGGGAGCATTTCTTTTTCTATCTATTCTGTGCTAGTAGAAACTTTATTCCATTTATATATTGATTTATAGTTGGATGAGAAAGCTTAAAAGCTGAAAGTCGAAAGCGGAAAGCGGAAGAAAAACACATCGCCTTAGGCAATTATGGCTTTTCTTACCACCTTACTAGCTTACCAACTTACCACCTAAAAATGCCGAAGGCATTTTTTAATAATCTCCAGTCGTAACTCCAGCTGCTTCATAAGTAGCCATTTCATCGGCCACTCTTAGTGCTGTATCTATTGTTGGGAACATAAGAGCTGCTCCTGTTCCTTCTCCAAGTCTCATATTAAATGCAATTCTTGGTTCTAATCCTAATCGTTCTAGTCCGATACGGCAACCTTTCTCTTCTGAGCTATGTGAGGAAATCATATACTTTGCTGCTAATGGTGCAATTTGAGCTGCAGTTATAGCTGCAGCTGTTGAAATAATCCCGTCTAGAATAATTGGCACCTTTTTATAACCTGCTTCTAATATTGCTCCAACTAATGCAGCAATTTCAAGTCCCCCAATTTTAGCAAGTGTACCAACAGGGTCTTTTATATCGATATTATTGATTTCAATGGCTTTTTTAACTACTTCTTGTTTATGTTTTAAGGCATCGTCTTTTATTCCTGTTCCTCGTCCAGTTACTTCTTCAATGGAGCAACCTGTAAATACGGAAATAAGAGCTGAACTCGGTGTTGTATTGCCTATTCCTACTTCCCCTGTAGCCAAAAGATTTATACCAGAATTTATAGCATCTCTAGCAATTTTTGCACCTGTAAAAAGGGCTTGAAGAGTTTCCTGTCTACTCATTGCAGGTCCTTTCGCCATATTATCTGTGCCATTTTTTACTCGATTAGCCATGAGCTCTGGTGGATTTAATGGACCAGCAATTCCAATATCTGTTGCTATAACATCCCCTCCACCACTTCGAGCGATAACATTGACTCCGCCGTTTTTATTTATATAAGCATAAAACAATTCAGCTGTAACCTCTTGAGGCGCAGCGCTTACTCCTTCTGCTACAACTCCATGATCCCCTGCCATCAAAAGTACAGCTTTTCCTGTGATTTTAGGTTGTGCAGTGCCTTGAATTCCTGCAATTTGTTGAGCAATATCCTCTAATACCCCTAAGCTTCGAAGAGGCTTAATCTTAGCATCTAAACGAGCTTGCATGCCTGCAAGTGACGCTTCATCTAATCCTGTAATATTACTTGTTAGTTCCTGTAATGCACTTTCAAGTTGTGCTTCACTTGCTTTTTTTACATCTTCTAAATTATGAAACTTTTCATTTATTGTTGTCATTTTAAAATCTCCTCCAGATTTAGTATTATTATACAAAAAACTTAAAAGTCCCGCCACAATAAATAGTTCTATTGTGGTCGGGACTTTGCCGTCATCTCGCCGCTTTCTAATTTTAGGCAGGTCTCCTGGCTCTGACTCAAGCACTCTATCGCCCCTCTTCTCGCCCCTTCCCAGCATTAGCCAGTGGTTAGCGTGAGCTCATCATTACAGTGGTGGGTCCGCACCGGACTTTAAGCAGTAGAAATTGACAAATCATAGATTTGTAATTTCCTTGCATAAGTTCGCCAATAACGCCTTCGTCCTTAGGCGAACTAATACCGGTTTCCCTATTCTCCTCTTTTGAGGCACCTAAAATAATCTGCATTTTTAATTTATTTATATTATATCAAATGGACAAAAATAGTCAATAGGATGACTTTATTTGTTCATCATAAATCTATATACACTTAAATATCTTCAATATTGTTTAATATATATTCTTCTGCTTCCTTTATGAGCTACTTTTCATAGAGGCAATCAGTAATGAAACTACATTATTTATGATATAATGATATAAAATCAAAAAAAGCGAGGCAGATAATATGATTACTCAGGAAGAAATCGAAAAGAAAATTACAGGATATCCTATATTTGAATATGCATTTTTTGATACGAGTGAATTGGGCTTTTATCCTAATGTAAGAACCATATGTGAAGTTCAATGCCCTCAATACGGAAAATCATGGTCCTGTCCACCAGCAGTAGGCACTTTAGAAGAATGTAGAGAGAGATGTTTTGGATATAAGGATGCCTTTATCTTTAGCACCATTTCTGAAGTACAAGATATGCTCAATATGGAAGAAATGCTTTCAACAAGAGACGAACACGTTGAAATCGTAAATCACATAAGAGAGCACGTCTTTTCTAAGGATGAGGATATTTTAATTCTCACAGCAGAGTCTTGCAACATATGTGAAAAGTGTACATATCCAGAAAGTTCTTGCAAACATCCAAACAGAATGTACCCCTGCATCGAAAGCCAAGCCATTATCGTAACCGAAATATGTGAAAACAACAATATGTCCTTTTTAAATGGGAATAATATTATCACTTGGTTTTGCTTGATTTTGTACAACAAAAAATAGCCATCAGCTATCCGTACTAAGGTCAAGTCTTACAGGTCAATTAAAAAACAAAAAATCAGTAGAGCATAGTCTCTACTGATTTTTTAGTCTACAAAACTTCTACATTTCCCTCAAAACAACTGTTTAACCATTGTTAATTATGGGCCATCCAAGTTCTCCCTTGTAATCTTAATCATTTCCCCTAAAGTATTTTCAATTATGCCAGAGTTGTCTACTCGGTATTCTCCATATTTTAAGTAAAGATGGTACCTTTCTTTGTGCAAAGTATAAAGGTGCTTTATTGTCCGTCCACCAGCTACAATGACTATACCCTCTCTCTTTGATAGATCTTCGCAAGCTTCGGATTCAACATCTCGAAAACACTCTTCCCCATTTTCAAAAATTTCAGGAATGGACTTTCCCAGCTTCTCTTCAATGTAGTCGTCCATATCAATAGCAGGTAATGAAAACTCTTTGCTTAACAAGCTAGAAAAAGTAGTCTTACCGCTTCCAGGCATACCTATTAATAATATCTTATCTTTTATCCTTCTCACGCCTAACAATAAGTTCTAAAACACTACAATTTAGTGTTCAAAGATTTCTCCTTTGATTTCTTCTCTTTCGTTCAAATGGCTCTTTCCTTTAACTCGGTTTAAATAAATAACGTACCATGTAACCAAAATAATTCCCTTTACGACACTGCTTAAACTTACACTCCACCACACGCCAGTAACACCTAGTACCGCATTAGATGAAAGAAGCACCGCTACTGGAATTCTAATACTTGTAAAAACAATGCTTACAACAGAAGGAGGCACTGTTTTTCCTAATCCGTTAAAAGCACCAGCTGTAGTGATTTCTAAGCACATGAACAATTGAGATATTCCTAGTATTTGCAAGTACTTGATTCCATAATAAATGGCTTCCTTTTCAGACAAAAATATACTGAATATAGGCTTAGCACCAAAAATTAATAAAGCTGTTGCAATAAGTCCTATAGTAATCATGATTTTCATAGCTATATTATAGCCTTTATCAATTCGGTCCCACTTTTTCGCTCCATAGTTTTGACCTACAAACGCCGCTAAAGCTGTAGAAAAACCATTAGCTGTATTCCACGATATGGATTCTATTTGAGATCCTACCTGCTGTACTGCTACAGGTGTAGGTCCCCACTGCGCTACAAGTCTTGCAATAATCATAGATATAATAGTAAAAAGTCCATTTTGTAGCGCAACTGGTAGTCCTAATGTAAATACTCTTTTTAGTATGCCCCAGTTAGGTAATTGAAGAAATCCCAATTTAGAGGTATAGGATAATTGAGCTTTCACAGCTTTAAACAAGAAAAAAGTCACAATCATTTGTGCAAAAACCGTGGCAATTGCTGCACCTTTTACTCCTAAAACAGGAAATGGCCCTATTCCAAAAATCAAGATAGGATCTAAGACAATATTTGTAACAACCCCTATAATATTGATGAAAAAAGGAGTTCGGCTGTTACCATGTCCATTTAAAATACCCGTCAGTACTGGATTTAAAAAGGTAAAGATCATCCCGTAGGAGACAATAATCAAATAATCCTTTGCCATTTCAATGACAGAAGAATCCCCTAAATTAAAAAAATCCACCAGGGAATCCTGAAATACTATGAGAACTGCGCTGTAAATAAGAGCTAGAACAATTACTAACTGCATACAGCTTCTAATATACTCTAGGGCAGACCGTTCATTTCTTCCACCTATAGACTGGGCAACGCCTACTTCGGCACCAATTTTAGGTATCATTATAAGAGCCATAGCCAACCATGGAAAAAATCCAGCAGTACCAACTGCGGCTACAGCTTTGCTGCCTAGCCTACCAATAAATATCATATCGGCTAAACTGTAGGTCATTTGAATAAAAGAAGACCCCATAATTGGAAGTGCTAATTTTAATAGTGTCTTTTGTATGCTACCTTCTGTTAATAAATTTATTTCTTTCAACATCCGTTCTCCTTGAAGTTATATTATGCTAAAGTATTATAACACAATTACACTGAATTTACTTCTATAGGGCTAAAAACTAATTTTTAGATTTCGGTTTATTTATAAAATACATTTGTCTATAAAATTAAAATTACAAAAAACTTCACATTGTTTGCGTGAGATTTTCGTAACTTCTATCGTCATAATCTATTATAATTAAAAAGAGGTGACATATGAACGAAAAAATATTTATTGCAGAAGATGAAGATCACATTAGAGAGACGATTAAAGCCTTTCTTGAAAGCGAAGGCTATGAAGTATTTGGCTTTACTATGAAGGTGGTTGACCCTTGAAAGATGCGAAAAAAAGCATAAAATTTAGGCTCACATCTAGAGTAATTTTGCTTATACTTATTGTATTTGTTTTTATTTCTATGGTTTTTGACCTTTTGATCTCTCAGTATATGAAAAACAATGCAACGGAGGTATTAAATAATTCTAGAGATTATATTGTGCAAGGTCCAGTGGACAGGGTAGCGAACCACGGGTTCCTCATAAACCAAAACCTAATGGCACCCCTATGGGATTTACACTTCTAATTTCCATTTTAAACGAGGTGTTTACCTAAAATGCTTTGAAAATTATCCTCATAATGGAGCAAATACTCATTAAATTCCAATCCTTTAGCCTTTAAATCTAGAGCTAATTCATATAAAAAGGCTGGAATTTGGCTTGTTAGTAAATCTCCACAGTTTTTCCCAAGATGAGTCTGGCCATCTCCTACTTTTCCGCCTACATATAGGCTAAAAACATCTTCTACTTCATCGTCAACTTTCTTTTTCTTCCCTTGAAATCCTATTTCATTTACTTGATGCCTTGAGCAGGAATTTAAGCAGCCGGATATATGTAAGGATGGCAATAGGTCCTCTTTAAGATTGTGGCTTTTAAAGTAGAAAAGTATTTGATTTAATAATTTTTGGCTCTCTTGAATTCCAATTTGGCAAGTTGGAACGCCGATACAGCAAATGCTTCTTTCAAGTCTCGTAATTTGGTTGGCTTCCTTTATAATATCCAGTAATTCTCTAGCCTGAACAGCCGTCAAGTTTCGAGCGTACATGCTTTCCTCCATAGACAAGCGAATTTGAACTTGGGGTATACCCTCTATAAAAGCAACAAGATCATTTAAGGTTTTTGTGTCTAAAAGCCCTCCCTGAGGATGAACTATTACAGTATAGTATCCTTCTTGTTTTTGTGCGATAATATTTGTGTCTTTTAGGCTCTCACACGGAATTTCTTTAAGATCTAGCTCAAAGTCGTTTTTGCATTCAGCGTCTGGAACTTTCGTCTCCTTTACTTCTTTTAAAATTCTTTCGTATGTCTTTAAGAAATTTTCGTCGCCCATTCTTTTTATCATAAAACGCATTCGAGCTTTTGCCTTATTCTCAAAGTCTCCCTCTTCTACAAATACTCTAAGTGCAGCTTCTACATAATACAAAATATCCTCTGGTTTTATGAGATTTTTATACTCTACAGCAAGACCTCCATTCGCACCTAAACTACCACCTAGATATACTTTAAAATACTTTTGTCCGTCTTTGTTCACCCCTAAAAAGCCAAGGTCGGCAATAGAAGCATTAGCCCTATCTTTTGAATTATTAGAAAAGGCAACCTTAAATTTTCTTGGCAATTTATAGCTGTTCATCTTAGATACAAAATACTCATTTACTATAATAGCATAAGGGGTCACATCAAAGGCTTCCTCTTCTACTCCAGAAAGGGGAGATAGGGACACATTTCTCGGATAATTTCCCCCTCCCCCACGAGTAAATAAATTATGATCTAAACTCTTACTCATAATCTCAATAATAGGGTCAAATTCTAAATCATGTAATTGCACTGCTTGCCTGGTAGTTAAGTGTAAGTTTTTTAAGGAATAATCATTGGCAAAATCTCTGATCAGTTTTAGGGTTTCTAGGGGCATAACCCCAGAAAGTACCCTAAGGCGAATCATGAATTTTTTACCTCCCCGCTGAGCATATACGCCCATGCCTCCTGAGGCAGCTTTAAACTCTCCACTTGAAATTTTTCCATCTACAAATTTATGTCCGATCTCTTTAAACTCATTTATTTGTTTCCTATATGTTTCTTTTAATTCCTCAATATGTTCTATCACTATTCATTCCCCTTCTTCGTCCATAGGATAATTTCTACCTAGATACTCGTATTTCGGTTGGCCTAATCTGTGATAGGTAAGAACCTCATATGTCGTATTAGGGTAGTTTTTTACATACTCTGCAATTTTACTCTTTTCTTCTTGTGAATCGTTAAATTTTGGAATAATTGGCGTCCTCACAATCTTGTTCAACTGGGGATAGGTAATAGAAAGTTTATCAAAATTGTCTAAAATCAGTTTATTAGGCTCTCCTGTGAATTTTTCGTGTTTCTTACAATCTAAGCTTTTAATATCAAAGAGTATGGTATCTAAATACTGCGCTGCTTCTTTTAGAACTTCCCATGGGGCGTACCCACAAGTTTCGATAGCTGTATTTATACGCCTCTTTTTTGCTTCCTTTAAAAGTTTAATGGTAAAATCTCCTTGAGCTAGAGGTTCTCCACCGCTTACAGTCAATCCCCCACCAGATCTTGCATAAAAGCTATTATCTTTTTCTACAAGATCTAAAAGTTCCCTATATTCATAGGTTTTACCATACACATATAAAGCTTGTGAAGGACATAGGTGAGTGCATTTAAGACAATTATTACACTTTTGGCGGTTTATTTCAACAATCTCTTGTTTATTAAAGGAGATTGCATCATTATTACACTTGTGAATACAACGACCACATTGGCTCTTTCCTAAGCATTTATTTTTGTTAAAGACTAATTCCTGGTGAAATTCTTGTGATTCTGGGTTGCTACACCATTTACACCGCAATGGGCAACCTTTTAAAAATACCAGTGTTCGAATTCCTGGTCCATCGTGTAAGGAATAATTTTGAATATTGATTACATATGCTGTATCCACTTAAATAATCACCTTTCTTTTATTGTACGAGGACTTGCAAAACAAAATTTTCTAATGACTTTACGCTCTTAAATACTATATGTAAATGGAACTTGTTTTTCGGCAAAGAATTCTTTGTATATGATTTCCTTGTATTTTGTAAAGACCTGCCCTGTCCTTAGCTTTGGTGTGCCTAAATCAATTTCTTGAATCTTTTTAATTTGTCCTGGTCTCTTTGACATAACAACTACCCGATTTCCAAGATATATGGCTTCATCAATATCGTGAGTGACGAGAATCATAGTGATTTTTTCGTTCTCCCATATACGAAGCATTTCCTCTTGCATTTGTATCTTTGTAATGGCGTCTAATGCGCCAAAAGGCTCATCTAGCAGCAATACTTTAGGTTTGTTGGCTAGTGCCCTTGCAATAGAAGCTCTTTGAGCCATTCCGCCAGATAATTGATTGGGATAGACGCCCTCAAATCCCTTTAGGCCTACTAATTCAATATGTTCTGTAATAAGCTCCGTTTTGTGTATTTCATCATCAGGTATACTAAATGCTATATTTTCAGCAACAGTCAACCAAGGCAGAAGCCTATGATCTTGAAAGACAAAACCTTTCTCTCTAGATGGTCCAAGAATCTTCTTCCCGTCTATGGTAATATCTCCATCGTATACTGTTTCTAAGCCTCCGATTATTCGAAGCAAAGTACTTTTTCCACATCCACTAGCACCTATAATCGAAATAAACTCACCCATTTGTATATCAATAGATATGTCCTTAAGGGCTTGAACGGGCTCCCCATTACTATGAATAAAACGTTTATTTAAATGCTCAATTTTAATTAAGGTCTTCATTTTTCACCTCCTAGATAGTCCAACTTATAAATTTTACTGAGATCTTTTTTAAGATATCATCCATGAGTTTGCCTATAATTCCAATAATAAGCATTCCCAGTATCACCATGTCTGGTCTAGACAAACTTCTTCCGTCGGTGAGCATATAGCCTACACCTTTAGTTGCCGCAATCATTTCAGCTGCTACAACACAAACCCACGCATTTCCAAGACCTACTCGAATACCTGTCATAATAGATGGCATTGCACCAGGTAAAAGCACATGTTTAATAAACTTTTTTCTTGGCACCTCATATACTTTTGCCACTTCTAAATACTTCTTATCGATATTTTTAATTCCTTCTACTACATTTAATAAAATAGGAAAAAAGGCTCCTAAGACAATAATAAAAATTTTAGAGGATTCCCCTATGCCAAACCAAAGGATTGCCAATGGAATCCATGCGATAGGTGGAATGGGCTTTAAAATCTGAAATGTAAGTTCTGAAAAAATACCTAATTTTTTTGATAACCCAATGCCTATTCCCAGTGAAATAGCAAGTATACATGCTATAAAAAAACCTTGTAATACTCGAATAAAACTAGCAGAAATATTAACAAATAAGGTTCCATCTTTTATAAATTCAATGGCTGTAAATACTACTTTTTCTGGTGTAGGCATAGTATATGGTTGAATCAACCCTAACAAGTCTGCACTTTTCCACAGAATAAGTATGAGAATTGGGAGAGCTAAATAAAGAATATGATCCTGGATTTTTTTGCGTTTTTTGCTCATAGTTTCACCTTTCTTGGAACTTTCTACTTTATAAATTCCTCAATATCCACTTCTTGCTGTGACAATCCTTCATCTCTTAAGAATTGTTCTACCACTTTCAATTCATTTATATCGTCTTCTGTAATTTCTGGACTATAATTAAAGTTTTTAAAAATTTGAGTCAATTCTTCCTTGCTAAGACCTAATTCGCCTTGTACGGACTGGGCAGCTTCAATAGGATTGCTGGTAATATAGTCCGCAGCTCTTTTATATGCTGTCAAGTACGCTTCGATGACCTCAGGCTGACTTTCTGCAAACTCTTTTGTTGCAATAGAAACTAAATTTCCTCTTTTTGTTCCTGTTCCATCTATTAAAACTTTAGCCCGGTTTTGATTGGTTAATTGGGTAATAAATGGCTCCCACAATACTCCTGCATCTACTTGCTTGTTCTCAATGGCAGCTGGTATATCTCCTGCCTCTAAATTTACAGATTCAATATCTTCAAAGCTGAGCTCGGCCTCTTCTAAGGCAATAGAGAGCAAATGATGTCCATAAGATCCTTTTACATAAGCTACCTTTTTACCTTTTAAGTCTTTTGCACTTTGTAATGTAGAATCAGGTTTTATCAGTATTGCTAAGGCCTTTTCTCCATAAGCAGCATTGCCTATAATCTTTGTCCCCTGCCCTGACGCCTTTGATAAAATAGCAGGTACATCACCCAAAACCCCAATATCTTGTTGCCCTGCAGCGAAGGACTCATTGACCAAAGGACCGCTTTTAAAAGAAGAATACTCTACTTTGTAACCAACCTTTTCTAATTCCTGGTCTAAATACCCTAGATTCTTAGCTACATACACTGGAGTATACAATGGATATGGTTGAATAGCTATACGAACTGTATTATCAGATTCCCCTGACTTCGCACACCCAGCCAATACCCCTCCTACTAAAACTGTAATACTAAGTATAGCAATTGCTTTCTTTAACCATTTATTCAAATTCTTCGCCTTCTTTCTCATTTCATACACCCTATAATCCTACTTCACCTT
>CAZVEI010000021.1:0-1156 GCA_964626295.1 uncultured Alkalibaculum sp. | reverse complement strand
TTAAATTTCCATATGCTCCGTTCTTGCAATAATATCATCTTGTAGATCTTCTGATAATTCCACGAAATACGCACTGTAGCCTGCTACTCTTACTAAGAGATCACTGAAGTTTTCTGGATTTTCTTTTGCCTTAATTAAGGTCTCTTTATTAATGATATTAAATTGTAAGTGCCATAATTTTAAATCCACCCACGTTTGTATAAAGGAAACTAATTTTTCCGTTCCAACATCTCCTTCTACACAAGACGGACTTAATTTAATATTGAGTAATCTTGCGGCTCTGTCCCTTTTACCATAATTTTTGGAAGCAAAATTGGACAATAATACACCTGTTGGGCCATTTTTGTCTTTTCCATGAGAAGCAGAAGAACCATCTGCTAAAGGTGTAAAGGCAAACCTGCCATCTGGTGTAGCACTGACTACTTTTCCAAAGGGAACATGAGAGGTAAAAGGTACATATCTTAAATCCAAATGGACGCCTAATTCTTTAGAATATTTCTCCGTAAATTCAAGGGCCTCTAAATCCAAATGTTTAGCGATAGAATCTGCGTATTCGTCATTGTTTCCATAAGTAGGAGCGTGACTTAACATTTGTCTTGTTGCTTCATAGCCTTCAAAATTATTACTAATCGCATCTATTACTTCTTCTATGGTTAGCTTTTTATCTTCATAAACTAATTTTTTAATGGCTGCTAGCGAATCGATGACTGTACCATATCCAATAAATTCGAAATACCCTAAATCAATTCCTCCCTCAATATGAGGTGAATGAATATCTTTGTAATTCTTTAAGCATAATTCATGCATAGATGAGCTTAAAGGCGCTGCAAAATGCTCTGCTCTTAATCGAATGATCTCATGTTGTTGAATAAACGCGTGCTTTAAGAAATTTTTCTGCTGGGTGAGATATGCTTCAAACAACTCGTCAAAGGTACTAAATTCCCTCAGATCTCCCGTTTCTAATCCAATGACTTCCTCTCCGTATTTTTGCATCTTTCCATTGTACAAAGTCATTTCTAATGCAGCTGCAAAGTTGATATAGGCGCAAGGGCTCGTATAAGTGTCTCGGTTTGGCATCCTGCACTCAGCGCAACCTGATACTGCATAATCATACGCTTCTTCAAAACTTGCTCCCTTTGATAATAGTAGTGGGACA
>CAZVEI010000020.1:0-14233 GCA_964626295.1 uncultured Alkalibaculum sp. | reverse complement strand
GAAGTTCTTCCTGAAAAGAAGGTTAGCAAGAAGAACTAAGGAAGGAGGATACCGTTATGTTAATGCCTAAAAGAGTAAAGAGAAGAAGAGTGTTCAGAGGCCGAATGAAGGGCAAAGCAACTCGAGGCAATACGATAACTTACGGAGAATACGCAATTCAGGCTACTGAGCCAGGCTGGATTACTTCAAGACAAATTGAAGCAGCCCGTGTTGCGATGACAAGATATATAAAAAGAGGTGGGCAGGTTTGGATTAAAATTTTCCCAGACAAACCAGTCACTCAAAAACCTGCTGAAACTCGAATGGGTTCTGGTAAAGGTTCACCAGAATATTGGGTAGCAGTAGTTAAACCAGGTAGAGTAATGTTTGAAATCGCTGGCGTACCAGAAGAATTAGCTCGTGAAGCTATGAGACTAGCACAACACAAACTGCCTATAAAAACGAAATTTATATCACGCAAGGATATTGAAGAGGAAGTGGGTGGACAATCCGATGAAGGCTAAAGAGATTAGAGAGCTAACTACTCCAGAATTAAATCAAAAATTAGTTGATTTAAAAGAAGAATTATTTAATCTAAGATTTCAAATGGCAACTGGCCAATTGGATAACCCAATGAGAATAAGAGAAGTAAAAAGAGCGTATGCAAAAGTAAAAACAATTCTCAGAGAACGTGAAATGAAAGCAATAGAAGCTTAATGAAAGAAGGAGGTCTGGCTAGTGGAAAGAGCATTTAGAAAGTCGATAGTCGGAAAAGTTGTCAGCGATAAAATGGACAAAACGATCGTCGTTGCTGTTGAGACTTTTGTAAAGCACCCTCTTTACAGTAAACGGGTTAAGAAAACAGTGAAATTTAAAGCGCATGACGAAGAAAATGCATGCCGAATGGGCGATACAGTAAAATTAATGGAAACAAAGCCTTTAAGCAAAGACAAAAGATTTAGATTGGTTGAAATTGTCAAAAAGGCACAATAATTTCTCGTGCTGAAGGGAGGTAACAGTTATGATACAACAAGAAACTAGACTAAAAGTTGCAGACAACACTGGAGCAAAAGAGATTTTATGCATTAGAGTTCTAGGTGGTTCTGGTAAAAGATATGCAAGAGTTGGGGATATAATCGTTTGTTCTGTAAAAAGCGCAACGCCAGGCGGTGTTGTTAAAAAGGGTGACGTAGTAAAAGCGGTAGTAGTTCGTACTAAAAAAGCTACTAGAAGAAGCGATGGAAGCTACATTGCATTCGATCAAAATGCGGCTGTGATCATCAAAGATGATCAACAACCAAGAGGTACTCGTATATTCGGACCTGTAGCTAGAGAGCTAAGAGAAAAGAAATTTATGAAAATATTGTCCCTAGCACCAGAGGTACTATAAGAGGAGGTGACTTTATTGGCTAACAAAGTCCATGTAAAAAAAGATGATATCGTTATGGTAAACGCAGGTAAGAGCAAAGGCGTTAAAGGCAAAGTCTTAGCTGTATACCCTAAAGAAAATAGAGTAATCATTGAAGGTGTTAATATCATTACAAAGCATATGAAACCTTCACAACAATCGCCTCAAGGCGGTATCGTAAAAAGAGAAGGAAAAATCCATGCTTCTAATGTGTTGTTATACTGCGAAAAATGCCAAAAAGGCGTTCGAGTTGGAAAGAAATTTTTAGAAGACGGCTCAAAAGTAAGATACTGTAAAAAGTGCGGAGAAACATTTAACAAGTAGTTGGGAAGGAGGTACTATTAGATGCCTAGATTAAAGGATAAATATACAACAGAAGTAATTCCAGCTTTAATGGAAAAGTTTAAATATAAAAATATTATGGAAGTCCCTAAACTAGAAAAGGTCGTAATCAACATGGGTTTAGGAGATGCCAAAGATAATTCAAAAGCTTTCGAAGCTGCAGTAAATGATTTGGCTATTATATCAGGTCAAAAACCTATAATAACAAAAGCAAAAAAATCCGTATCAAACTTCAAGCTTAGAGAAGGTATGAACATCGGTAGCAAAGTTACTCTAAGATCTCAAAGAATGTACGAGTTTACAGACAAATTATTTAATATTGCATTGCCTAGAGTTAGAGACTTCAGCGGAGTTTCAAACAAGTCATTCGATGGAAGAGGAAATTATTCTTTAGGAATTAAAGAGCAATTAATTTTCCCAGAAATTGAATACGACAAAATAGACAAAATAAGAGGTATGGATATCATTTTTGTAACGACTGCAAAGAGTGATGAAGAAGCATTGGAATTATTATCTTTGCTTGGAATGCCTTTTAAAAGATAATAGGAGGAATGACAAATGGCTAAAAAAGCAATGGTGAATAAGCAACAAAAAACACCTAAGTATTCTACAAGGGCTTATAATAGATGCCGTATTTGCGGAAGGCCTCACGGATTTTTGAGAAAATACGGAGTATGCAGAATATGTTTTAGAGAATTAGCTTATAAAGGCGAAATACCAGGCGTAAGAAAAGCAAGCTGGTAATTGATTTAGTGGAAGGAGGTATAAGCAATGACTGATCCAATAGCAGATATGCTTACAAGAATTAGAAATGCTAGTAATGCAAAACATGATACGGTAGAAATCCCTGCATCTAATGAAAAGAAGGCAATTGCAAAGATTTTATTAGCAGAAGGATACGTAAAAAATGTTGAGTATATAGATGACAATCTTCAAGGCGTTATAAAAATTGCTTTGAAATATGGTGAAAACAAAGAGCGCGTTATTACTGGTATTAAGAGAATTTCTAAGCCAGGTTTAAGAGTATACAGCAAAAACGAAGAATTGCCAAAAGTATTAAATGGTTTAGGAATCGCAATTATTTCAACATCAAAGGGTGTTGTAACAGATAAAGTTGCTAGAAAAGCAGGCGTAGGCGGAGAAATACTTTGTTACGTTTGGTAATAGGATTATTTGATTAGGAGGTGCTAGTATGTCTAGAATAGGAAGATTGCCTATAACAATTCCATCAGGGGTAACTATCGATATGAATGGTAGTGTAGTTAGTGTTAAAGGACCAAAAGGTCAACTAAAAAAAGAATTTCACCCTGATATGAAAATAGAATTAAATGAACAAGAACTAATCGTGTCAAGACCTTCTGATAAGAAAGAACACAGATCATTACATGGCTTGACAAGATCATTATTAAACAATATGGTCCTTGGTGTAACAAATGGTTTTGAGAAAAAACTAGAAATCAACGGCGTAGGATACAGAGCTGCAAAGCAAGGAAATAAATTGAATTTAAGTCTTGGTTACTCACATCCAATAGAAATGATCGACCCAGAAGGTGTTGATACTGTGGTTGAAGGCACAAATAAAATTACGGTTTCTGGAATAGATAAAGAGGCTGTAGGTTTACATGCTGCAAATATTAGAAGTAAAAGAGCTCCTGAGCCATATAAGGGCAAAGGTATTAAGTATGCGGATGAAGTAATCAGACGTAAAGAAGGTAAAACAGGCAAGAAGTAAGAAGGAGTGAATCCAGTATGATTAAAAAGCCATTAAAAAATAAAATTAGAAAAGCTAGACATAAAAGACTGAGATATAAAATCAGCGGAACGACTCAAAAACCTCGTTTAAATGTCTTCAGAAGTAACTCAAACATCTACGCTCAAATTGTTGATGACGTAAATGGAGCTACTTTAGTTGCTGCTTCTTCTCTTGATAAAGATCTAAAAGGCAATTTAGAATCTCTTAGTCACAAAGAAGTTGCAAAAGCTGTTGGTAAAGCTATTGGTGAAAAAGCAGTATCAAAAGGCATTGAAGCAGTAGTATTTGATCGTGGCGGATATATATACCACGGACGAGTTAAAGAACTTGCAGACGGAGCAAGAGAAGCTGGACTTAAATTCTAGAAAAGGAGGTAAATTATGCAAAAGCAATCAATTGATACAAGTACTCTTGACTTAAAAGAAAGAGTTGTAACAATAAATCGAGTAACTAAAGTTGTTAAAGGCGGTAGAAACTTTAGATTTAGCTGTTTAGTAGTAGTTGGTGATGAGAACGGTCATGTAGGCGCTGGAGTTGGTAAAGCTCTAGAAATCCCAGAAGCTATTCGAAAAGGCATTGAAGATGCAAAGAAAAATCTTATAAAAGTGCCAATCGTAAACACGACAATCCCACATGCTATAACTGGAAAATTCGGCGCTGGTAGCGTACTGTTAAAGCCAGCTGGAAAAGGTACTGGTGTTATCGCTGGTGGTCCAGTCCGTGCTGTACTTGAATTAGCAGGTATCAGAGATATTAGAACAAAATCTCTAGGAACGAATAATGAGAGAAATATGGTTAACGCAACAATGGAAGGTTTATCTCAATTGACTACAGTAGAAGAAGTTGCTAAAAAGAGAGGGAAAACCCCAGAAGAGATTTTAGGATAGGAGGGACGATCCTTGGCTAATTTGAAAATAAAGCTTAAAAGAAGTAAAATCGGAAGAAAAAAGGACCAAATCGCAACGATTGAAGCCTTAGGACTTAGAAAAATCGGTCAAACAGTTATAAAGGAAGATACACCTCAAATAAGAGGTATGGTTAAAAAAGTGGACTTTATGCTAGAAGTAGAAGAAGTATAAGGAGGTGTTTTAATGAGATTACATGAATTAAAACCTGCAGAAGGCTCAACTCATAAGAAAAAGAGAAAAGGTAGAGGTACAGGTTCAGGACTAGGTAAAACAGCTGGAAGAGGTCAAGATGGTCAAAAATCAAGATCTGGCGGCGGAGTAAGAATTGGTTTTGAAGGTGGTCAAATGCCACTTGCTAGAAGACTCCCTAAAAGAGGTTTCTCTAATGCAAAATTCAAAACAAGATATGCTATTGTAAATGTTCAAGACTTAAACGTATTTGAAAAAGATACAGTTGTAAGCCCAGAAACATTAAAAGAAGCAGGTTTAGTCAGCAAATTATTAGACGGTGTCAAGATACTAGGCGAGGGAGAATTAAATGTTGCCCTTACAGTAAGAGCTAATAAAATAAGCAAATCTGCTGAAGAAAAAATAACATCAGCAGGAGGAAAGGTAGAGGTGATTTAACATGCTTTCTACCTTAAGGGACGCTTGGAAGATCCCTGAGCTCAGGAACAAAATCATATTCACCTTAATCATGCTGTTTATCTATCGTTTAGGTACATTTATACCGGTACCATATGTTAATACAGAAGTTTTACAACAGTATATAGCTGATGGTGGTATGTTAGGTTTGTATGACATCATGTCAGGGGGAAACTTTAGCAACTTTACTATCTTTGCAATGAGCATTACACCGTATATTAATTCATCTATTATTATGAATCTATTGACTTTTGCTATCCCCTCATTAGAAAGGCTTGCAAAAGAAGGTGAAGAAGGTAGAAAGAAGATCACTCAGTATACTAGATATTTAACTATATTGTTAGCAATCATCCAGGCTTTAGGAATGGCACTTTCATTCTCAAATATCCTAACGGAAAAAAGTTGGATGACGATCTCTATAGTAATTCTTACGATCACAGCAGGAACAGCTTTCTTGATGTGGTTAGGAGAGCAAATAACAGAAAATGGGATCGGGAATGGTATTTCTTTAATCATCTTTATAAGTATTATCTCTCGCTTGCCTTCTAGTATAGTTGAATTATTTAGTTTGGTACAGGTTGGAACTTTACATTGGTTAAGCGTTGTGTTATTCTTTATTTTTGCGATAGCTGTTGTGGTAGCTGTTGTAGCAGTACAAGAAGGTCAAAGGAAAATTCCTGTGCAATACTCTAAAAGAGTTGTAGGTAGAAAGATGTATGGGGGCCAAAGCACTCATATACCTCTTAAAGTAAATATGGCTGGTGTTATTCCAGTAATATTTGCAAGTTCGATAACTATGTTCCCAGCGACTTTAGCTAGTTTCTTTCCAAGCTCGAGCGTAGCAAATTGGATTAATAAGTTCTTTGCATGGGGAAATGTGTTTACAACAATAGTATATATTATATTGATTATTGCCTTTACGTACTTTTATACGGCGATTACATTTAATCCTATTGAAATTGCTGATAATATGAAGAAGCAGGGTGGATTTATACCAGGTATTAGACCAGGGAAACCTACATCTGATTACTTTAATAAATCAGTTACAAGGCTAACATTGTTTGGCGGCGTATTCTTAGCATTAATTGCAGTTATTCCAATAGTAGTGGGCAATATCATGAGTGTCAACCTTCAATTTGGAGGTACTAGTCTTTTGATTATCGTTGGTGTAGCCTTAGACACGATTAAACAACTTGAATCACAAATGTTAATGAGAAATTATCAAGGGTTTTTAAAGTAAATAGGAACGGAGATGGAACTGTGAGAATTGTATTATTAGGACCTCCAGGAGCTGGAAAAGGGACACAAGCAGCTAAAATTATTGAAGAGTACAGTGTTCCTCATATTTCCACGGGAGATATCTTTAGAAAAAACTTAAAAGAAGGCACACCTCTTGGTGTCAAAGCAAAGGGGTATATGGATCAGGGTTTACTTGTTCCGGATGAATTGGTAGTCGATCTAGTAAAGGACAGACTTTTAGAAGAAGATTGTAAAGACGGATTTATGTTGGACGGTTTTCCACGAACAGTTTTCCAAGCAGAAGAATTAGAAAAAGAGCTAACTAGATTAGATCAGACTTTAAATGTGGTGATCAATATCAATGTAGATGTCGAACTTTTATTTAAAAGATTAACTGGAAGGCGAATATGTAAATCTTGTGGTGCTACTTACCATATTTATTTTAACCCTACAAAATCAGAAGGTGTTTGTGACAAATGTGGCGGTGAACTTTATCAACGAGATGATGATCAAGAAACTACTGTTAAAAAGCGACTTGAAGTTTACCAAGATCAAACTCAACCACTAATTGATTATTATAAAGATAAGGGGACTCTTGTAGATATAGATGGCGTTGGAGAGATTGATGATGTGTTTCGTCGAATTAGCGCCTCTCTTCAGGAGCGAGCATAATGATTATTATCAAATCTCCATCTGAAATAGAGCTCCTAAGAAAAGCGGGGAAATTAGTAGCCCAAACTCATGAATTGATGAAAAAACATGTAAAACCTGGTATTTCCACATTAGAATTGGATAGAATAGCAGAGGAGTACATCCGTAAGTCAGGTGGCACGCCAACCTTTAAAGGCTATAATGGATTTCCAGCTTCAATTTGCGCATCTGTTAATGAACAAGTTGTCCACGGTTTTCCTTCTAAGAGACGTTTAGAAGAAGGAGATATTATCTCTATAGATATAGGGGCAACCCTAAATGGCTATGTAGGTGATAGTGCGAAAACTTATGCAGTAGGACAGATTGATGATGAAGCGAAGAGATTAATTGAAGTGACGAGACAAAGCTTTTACGATGGGATAGAAAAGGCAATCAATGGAAATAGATTATCTGACATATCGAATGCCATACAAACCACGGTTGAGAATAATGGTTTTTCTATAGTGGTTGACTATGTAGGTCATGGTGTTGGAAGAGAAATGCACGAAGATCCACCTATACCTAATTATGGGAGACCAGGAAGAGGTCCCAGACTACAAGAAGGTATGGTACTGGCAATTGAACCAATGGTTAATCAAGGAACCTACAAAGTAAAAGTTCTTGACGATGATTGGACTGTTGTTACATTTGATGGCAAATTATCAGCTCATTATGAACACACAATTGCTATTACGAAAGACGGTCCACCAGATATACTGACAATCTTATAAGGTACAGAGGTGAATTCATGGAAGAACAAGGCTTAAATCTAGGTCAGGTTGTTCGTTCACTTGCTGGTAGAGATAAAGGACACTTATTCCTAGTGATTGAAAGAGTAGATAATCGTCATGTAATCATAAGTGACGGTAAATATCGAAAAGTTGATAAAGGAAAGAGAAAAAAATCAAACACCTGAAAAAGACGAACTATATAGTCTATGGGTTACAGAAGAGTTTGGAAGAAAATGGATTTATATCTGATACCGTGATTAGAAGATATCTGAAAGACTATCAACAAAGCCTATAAGGCACATACCTGAATGAAGAATGGGGGAATTGAAAATATGGCTAAACAAGATATGATTGAAGTAGAAGGTACGGTGTTAGAAGCTCTTCCTAATACGGTATTTCAAGTAGAATTAGAAAGCGGACACAAAATACTAGCGCATATATCCGGTAAGCTTAGGATGAATTATATAAGAATATTGCCAGGAGATAAGGTAATAGTCGAATTATCACCTTATGACTTAACCCGTGGCCGAATTATATGGCGTGGTAAGGGTAAAAAGGTATAGAGGAGGAATCAATTATGAAAGTTAGACCATCAGTTAAGCCTATTTGTGAAAAATGTAAAATCATTAAAAGAAAAGGCAAAGTAATGGTTATTTGTGAGAATCCTAGACACAAACAAAAACAAGGTTAATAACAATGAACTTGATGCGGCTGAATGTAATACTATCATGTTCTTTATATACAAATACAATCCAACAGGAGGTGTGACATGGCTAGAATCGCCGGTGTAGACTTACCAAAAGAAAAGAGAATTGAAATCGGGTTAACTTATATTTATGGCATTGGAAATACAAGTGCTAAAAAGATCTTAACAAAGACTGGTATAAACCCTGATACAAGAGTAAAAGATTTAACTGAAGCAGAAGAAAATCAAATAAGAACACTTATTGACGAAGAATTTTCTGTTGAAGGTGACTTAAGAAGAGAAGTAAACTTAAACATTAAGAGATTAATTGAAATTGGTAGCTATAGAGGACTTCGTCATAGAAGAGGTTTACCTGTAAGAGGGCAAAAGACTAAGACGAATGCTAGAACGAGAAAAGGTCCAAAGAGAACTGTAAGTAGAAAGAAAAAATAGTTTTGGATAGGAGGGGAAGAGCAGAGTGGCAGCAAAAAAAGTAGTAAGAAGTAGAAAGAAAAAAATTAAAAAGAATATTGAACGCGGTCAAGCCCACATTCAATCTACATTTAACAATACTATTGTTACAATCACAGATGTTGCTGGAAATGCATTGTCTTGGGCAAGTGCTGGTGGATTAGGTTTTAAAGGTTCCAGAAAAAGCACTCCTTATGCAGCTCAAATGGCAGCTGAAGAAGCTGCTAACGCAGCAATGGAACACGGTTTAAAACATGTTGAAGTCTTTGTAAAAGGACCAGGTTCAGGAAGAGAAGCAGCAATCAGATCCTTACAAGCAGCTGGTTTAGAGATTACTTCTATTAAAGATGTAACTCCTATACCACATAATGGATGTAGACCACCAAAGAGAAGAAGAGTTTAGTTAGACTAGGAGGTGTAAAGAAAGAATGGCAAGATATACAGAAGCAGTATGCAGATTATGTAGACGTGAAGACATGAAACTATACCTTAAAGGGGATAGATGTTATACAAATAAATGTGCAATTGATCGTAGAGGTTATGCTCCAGGACAACACGGGCAAAGAAAGCACAAACAAACAGAATACGGTATGCAACTTAGAGAAAAACAAAAGGCTAAGAGAATTTACGGCATTTTAGAAAGTCAATTTAGAAAATATTATGACATGGCTGTAAAGAAAAAGGGTGTAACAGGTGATAATTTACTACAAATCCTTGAAACTCGTTTAGACAATGTAGTTTATCGATTAGGTTTCGGTACATCAAGAAAAGAAGCAAGACAATTGGTTTTACACGAGCACTTTACTGTAAATGGTAAAAAGGTAAATATTCCTTCTTATCTAATAGAAGTAGGCGACGTAATTCAATTAAAAGATAAGAGCAAAAAGTCCGACAAATTTAAGGCAGTTGTAGAATCTACTTCTAGTAAAGTTGTTCCAAAATGGTTAGAAGTTGATGTGGATAAATTTGAAGGCAAAGTAATCGCACTACCTGATAGAGAAGACATCGACTTAGAAATCCAAGACCACTTAATTGTAGAGCTTTACTCAAGATAATTTTTTTAATTAGTTACCCTCAGAAAATTCCACGATTTATAAAATATTATAGGAGGGTTTTTAATGATAGAAATTGAAAAACCAAGAATCGAGATTATCGAATTGTCAGATGACGATACCTATGGAAAATTTACTGTTGAACCTTTGGAAAGAGGCTTTGGTATAACTTTAGGGAACTCCCTTAGAAGGATTTTACTATCCTCTCTTCCCGGTGCAGCAGTTACAAGTGTGAAGATTGAAGGTGTTTTACACGAATTTTCTACTGTCCCTGGAGTAGCAGAAGATGTGGTTGAGATTATCTTAAATCTAAAGAAGATTGCTGCTAAATTATACAGCGAAGAGCCTAAACTTGTCCGCATCGAGAAAAAAGGTGAAGGCGTAGTCACGGCAGGAGATATAATTGGCGATGCAGATGTAGAGATCCTAAATCCTGATCTACATATCGCTACATTGAGTAAAGACGCAGTGTTGAATATGGAAATCGTCCTTGAAAAAGGTAGAGGTTATGTTTCTTCGGATAAAAACAAGAAAGAAGAACAGCCTATTGGCACGATTCCAATTGACTCTTCCTTTACGCCTGTAAGAAAGGTTAATTACGATGTAACGGATACTAGAGTAGGTCAAGTGATCGATTATGATAAATTAACTATGGAAGTATGGACAGATGCGTCCTTATCTCCTGAAGAAGCTGTGTCTCTCGCAGCGAAAATATTAAATGAGCATTTAAATCTTTTTATCAACTTAACAGAACACGCAAGTACTGTTGAAATCATGGTTGAAAAAGAAGAGAACAAGAAAGAAAAAATGCTTGAAATGTCTATAGAAGAACTTGAGCTTTCTGTAAGAAGCAGCAATTGTCTACGTAGAGCAAACATCAATACAGTAGATCAGTTGACGCAAAAGTCTGAGGAAGATATGATGAAAGTTCGGAATTTAGGTAAAAAATCATTAAATGAAATCAAACGTAAACTCGCAGAAATCGGTCTTGGACTTAGACAGAGCGATGAGTAATAAGTAATAAGGAGGGATAAACATGGCTGGTTATAGAAAACTGGGACGTCCCACAGATGAAAGAAGGGCAATTCTAAGAAACTTAGTTACTGCTTTACTAGAGAATGGTAAATTAGAAACTACAGTTACTAGAGCAAAAGAAACTAGAAGAATCGCAGAAAAAATGATTACTCTTGGTAAAAGAGGAGATTTACATGCGAGAAGACAAGCTCTTTCCTATATCAATAGTGAAGCTGTTGTTGCAAAGTTATTTTCAGAGATTGCGCCAAATTACGCTGATCGAAATGGTGGATATACTAGAATATACAAGCTAGGACCACGTAGAGGCGACAGTGCTGAAATGGCAATAGTCGAATTAGTATAAAGTTTTATCTTTCAAACATGAATCATGTGTGAAAGACAAAATTGTAGATTGAATTATTGGGATTAAACGCTGTTTAATCCCTTTTCTCCATCATGAGTACAAGGAGGAAAGGCAGTGAAGGATGTCATTTCAATTAAGGACGTATCCTACCGTTATATACAGGATGAAGAAGAAAATACTGCTCTAAATAAGGTCAGTTTGAATATAAAAGAAGGCGAATTTCTTGCTATAATTGGACATAATGGCTCTGGCAAATCAACTTTGTCAAAGCTTATGAATGGAATACTTATGCCCACTATTGGAGATATAGAGATCTTCGGATTAAACACAAAAGATTCACAGAATATTTGGAAGATTAGACAAAGTGCAGGAATGGTATTTCAAAATCCAGATAATCAGCTTGTAGCCACAATAGTAGAAGAGGATGTAGCTTTTGGACCTGAAAATTTAGGGATTCCTCCTAAAGAGATTCGAGAGCGAGTAGATTGGGCTCTTGATATTGTAGGTATGTTAGATTATAAAAAACAAAAGCCACACCAATTGTCTGGGGGGCAAAAACAAAGAATTGCAATCGCTGGAATTTTAGCCATGAAACCTCGATGCATCATCCTAGATGAGCCAACTGCCATGCTAGACCCATCTGGCCGAAGAGAAGTCATTAAGACCATTAAGCATTTAAATAAAGATGAGAAGATGACAATTGTTCATATCACTCATTATATGGATGAAATTGTAGATGCAGATCGGGTAATCGTCATGGAACACGGTGAAATCGCAATGGAAGGGAAACCAAGAGAGATTTTTACTCAAGTAGAAAAGCTAAAAAACCTTCGATTAGATGTGCCACAGATTACAGAATTAGCATTTGAACTGAGCAAAGAGGGGATTGACATCCATAGCAACATATTGACAGTGGATGAAATGGTGAATGAATTATGGCAATCGAATTAATTAATTTAGAACATACATTCTCTGAGGGGACGCCCTTTGAATATAAAGCCTTAGATAAGATCAACTTAAAAATTGAGTCAGGCAAGTTTATTGGACTTATTGGCCATACAGGTTCAGGAAAGTCTACTTTAATTCAACATATTAACGGTCTTATTAAGCCTACAGGCGGAACAGTTATAGTAGATGATTTAGATTTAAGCAATAAAGAGACGAAGATGGCTCAAATCAGGCGTAGAGTAGGTCTCGTATTTCAGTACCCAGAGTATCAGCTCTTTGAAGAAACCATAGAAAAGGACATCGCCTTTGGGCCTACAAATCTTGGATTTGACAAGGAAGAAGTATCAAGGCGAATTATAGAGGCTATGGAATCTGTTGGTTTAGATTATGATGAATACAAAGACAAATCTCCCTTTGATTTAAGTGGTGGTCAAATGCGTAGAGTAGCTATAGCAGGAGTTCTTGCTATGAAGCCAGATGTCTTAATATTAGATGAGCCTACTGCAGGACTAGACCCTAGGGGAAGAGATGAAATATTAGAAGAAATCCAGGTTATGCACGACAAGTATAAGATGACTGTTATTTTAGTATCTCACAGTATGGAGGACATTGCTAAATACGCAGACAAGATCATCGTTATGTATAAAGGTAAGATTGAGTTTTATGATTCTCCTAGTAATATCTTCAAGGAATCAAAGCGATTGATCGAAATTGGACTAGCAGTACCACAAGTTACAGAGCTTATGAAGAAATTAAAGGCTGTGGACCCTTTAGTTGATGATGGTATTTTTACTGTAGAGGCTGCTAAAGAGGAAGTAATGAATATGATAAGGAGACGTAATAATGTTTAAAGACGTTACCATTGGACAATATTACCCTACAGATTCCATTATCCACAGTTTGGATCCAAGGACGAAAATCAATTTTACCTTTCTATATATCATTTCTTTATTTATGATTAACAGTTTTACTGGGTACTTTGTAGTATTTTGTTTTTTAGCAGGGATTATTGGTTTATCAAAGATACCTGTAATCTATATCTTACGAGGGATTAAAGCCTTAGTATTTATTATACTTTTCACCGTAATCATCAACCTTTTTATTACACCAGGAACGCCTAAGTTTGTGTTTTGGGTATTTACGATTACAGAGGAAGGTATTGCTTTAGCAGTATTTATGGCACTGAGACTAATCTTTTTAGTTGCGGGTACTTCCCTTATGACATTGACCACATCTCCTATTGCGCTGACAGATGGTATTGAATACTTGCTAAAAAGAGTACCTGTTGTAAAGAAATACGCTCATGAATTGGCTATGATGATGACCATAGCTCTCAGGTTTATTCCAACTCTAATGGAAGAAACGGATAAAATCATGAAAGCGCAGAAAGCTAGGGGTGCAGACTTTGAAAGTGGAAACCTTATAGCACGTGCAAAGAACTTAATTCCTTTATTAGTACCTTTGTTTATTAGCGCTTTTAGGCGAGCAGACGAACTAGCTGTAGCCATGGAGGCAAGGTGTTACAGAGGTGGCGAAAATAGGACGAGAATGAAAGAATTGGCCTATAATAAAGGAGATTATATAGCTTATTTTATATCTATACTTATGATAGTGATTATCTTCTTGACTCGGTATTCTCCAATATGAGTTTTGAAAGAAATATACAGCTTATTTTAGAATACGATGGCACTAATTATTGCGGTTGGCAAGTTCAAAAAAATGGCATTAGCGTACAGGAAGTGCTGAATAAATCCATTAAAAGCATTGTAAAAGAGGATGTTTATATTATTGGCTCAGGTAGAACAGATGCAGGAGTACATGCTTTGGGCCAAAGTGCTCATTTTAAGACCCAGACTTCTATACCAATAGATAAAATCCCTTTTGCCATAAACAGTAAGCTACCTAAGGATATACGCGTTCAAAAGGCAATTGAAAGAGATGGAGATTTTCACAGCAGATATAGCGCTGGAGGAAAAATATATGTATATAAAATACTAAATAATG
>CAZVEI010000019.1:13024-14364 GCA_964626295.1 uncultured Alkalibaculum sp. | reverse complement strand
AAACAGAGAGGAACTCTTTCGTAAAGGCAATGGCCGTTTCGACTACTAAATGCGATGTGCGTTTGCAGCACCGAGGGCCTCCAACTTCCGCTAGTTTTGCAAGGCACAACGATACAAGAATTTGCGGCAAATGCCAAACTTCGCCGTTCAGCGGATTTGATTCAGTCACAATGCTTGTGTAGATACCCGCTCCTGCTGCTGCCCCGCAGACCCCCCAAAAACCGCAGGTACCGCCGGGCACCTGCCCGCCGCGCCGGATAGCTTCCTTCAGACTTTCTTCAAGATCAATGTCTCCGCCATTGTTTTTATAAGCGGTGATTAGGACACAAGGTACAATGATATGGTGCTCAGGGCCGTGCATATGAACGCTTGGCATGTTCATCACCTGCTGTAAAAGTCGTATGGGACTTTTCTCGTTAGTCCTGTTCAGAAGGTGAATATACCCTGGCCAGCCCGTAGAGTGGCAATCGTCACATATAAAATGTCCGGTCTCGCATACTGCGTTTGAAATAAATTTTCTGTGACATTGGGCACACTCACGCGCCATGGATTTTTTAGTATATGTAATCGGCTTCCCGCAGATCAGGCAGCCAGTATGAAACAGAACCGTTGTATTTTGGTAGCATTCTGGACTACTCAATAATTTCACTCCAATCTTTCTGTAAATTCAAATTTGTTGAACTCTTAATATCTCCCTTAAACTTGAATTAATCTTTCCATTCAAAATCAAATCAATATCTTGATAATGATGGTCTGTAGAGCTAATATGTGACACTAGCAAAGGAGGTATCGCCTAACAAAGGTTAACGACTATTAAAGAATTATACCCTATTGTCATTTTACTCATCAGCCTTACAAGGCAACGGTTATACGAAAATAATTCCGCTTCCAAAACAAGGGACTTGATGATCATATCCAACATTCCATCAAATGCTGATGATAAGGCCAGCAATGGCTATGACATTCAATGGTCTCTCGGACAATGATTTTCTTAATGACTAACTATTATTCTACCAAATTTCCAAGATGTTGGTTAGACTATTTTATCAAATAGACTGTAAAAATCTATACTGACCAGACAACCTCGGTTTTTTCAAAAAACATCTAAATCGACCACCCGCCAACCACTGGCATCTAAATCGCTCTATCACTGGGTTTAGACCACGTTTCGATATGTTCCCACAAAGCAAAAAAATCACATTTTTCACAATCCAGCTTAGTGCTCAAAAAAACAAAAAAAGGCTTATTTCAAGCCTTTTTCACACACCTATTCTTTCACCCTCGATATCAATACTACCGTCTCAACATGTGGAGTTTGAGGGAACATATCTACAGATTTT
>CAZVEI010000019.1:6385-13014 GCA_964626295.1 uncultured Alkalibaculum sp. | reverse complement strand
ATAGCCCTTTTCTAAAAAGAATGGCAAATCCCTCGCTAGGGAAGTAGGCTTACAGGAGACGTAGATAAAGGATTTTGGCTCAAAATCTAGAATCTTCCATATAGCCTTTGGGTGAATGCCGTCTCTTGGGGGGTCTAGGATGATTATGTCTGGTTTTTCGGTTAATGTGTCTACTAGTTCTAAAACATCTCCTGCTAAAAAATCGCAGTTTTCAATATTGTTTAATTTAGCGTTTTCTCTAGCAGCTACCACAGCTTCTTCTACTAGTTCAATGCCTACGACTTTATCGGCGCAAGGGGATAGTACTTGGGCAATGGTGCCTGTGCCGCAGTATAAATCATAAAGAAGCTTATTTTTATCTGTGCCGACAAATTCTTTTACTACAGAATAAAGTTGCATTGCCCCAATAGTATTTGTTTGAAAGAAAGAGTAAGGTGTAATCTTAAAGGATAAATCAAAGAGTTTATCCCTAATAAAGCCTTGACCATAAAGGACTTTTCCACTATCTTCCTGAACTACATCTGCTAAGCTGTCATTTACTGTGTGAATAATGCCTTTAACTTGCCCTTTTAGAGGTAAGCCCAGTATAACATTCATTAAGCCTTCTTCATCGACTGATCCTTGAGAGCTGGTCACAAAATTGACTAGGATTTCTCCTGTCATAATGCCCTTTCTAAGGACTAAATGGCGAAGGAGTCCTTGATGGGTTCTCTTGTGATAGTAAGAATAGTTATTTTCTTTAGCATAGGAAAGGACTACTTTTAAAATATCTCGAAAATCCTCATCTACTAACATACACACATCGGTGTTTACGATGTCGTACATACTACCTCTCTTGTGAAGGCCAAGGGTTAGGGGGCCATCTTTGTATTCATCTCCAAAGGAGAACTCCATTTTGTTGCGGTATTCAAAGCTATTCTTTGAACCTTCTACTCCTCCGTAAAGTTCTTCAATACTAAAGTCTTTTAGTATGTCTAAAATAAATTTTTTCTTTAGCGATAATTGATCCTCGTATGTGAGGTTTTGATAAGTACAGCCTCCACAGTCTTCAAAGACAGGGCAGGGTGCATTTACTTCATTAGAAGCTTTTTCTAATTTTTCTAGTACAATTGCATCAATTTTATCTCTTCTCTTCTTTTTTACTTTTACTCTAAGTTTCTGACCGGGTATTGCGTTTTTAACGGTGATTTTTTTGTCTCCTTCAATATGGGCAATGCCCTTATTTGGGAATTTTATATCGTCGATTGTAATATCGATGCTTTCTCCTTTTTTTACCATAATTTCCTCCATAGAATTTAAACAAAACTTAATCAATTTATGGTAACACATATTCATAAATATAGTAATATGTAAATTAAGCTATTGAAATTTTGTCAATTTAGTATAAAATAGTAGGTGGATTAGAAAGGGGACTTTCAAACTTGAATTTAAAATCGCATATTATTTTAGCAAACCATATATCAGACATCTTAGAAGATCAAATTGACATCAAAATTGAAAGAGAGATGTTGGAACTAGGTGCGGTATATCCAGATTGTAACTTAAGAAAAAGAGTCCGAATACATAATATAAAGCAAGTGTACCATAATTATGAACTACAATCAGAAAACATCATCGTTAAAAATAAAAACAAGTGGGGAGTTTCCTTTACATTAGGTATGTTATCCCATTACGTGTGTGATTCCTTTTGCTTGGCTCACAATAAAAAAATGCGAGGAATCAATGATTTTAAAAAGCACGTGAGATACGAAAATGGCTTAGCCGAGTACATATACGATTACGTATTAAAAGATGATGTTAGAGAAAAAGTACAAGATAATCATTTTACAACTCTAAATTTTGACTTACATGATTTTCTTGGGACAAAACATAGCAATTACTTAAATATGGAGAATGCGGACCACCAAAAGCAATTTATAACAGATGTAGAACATGCTATATCTTGCAGTGCTATTGTATTAAGTGGATTTATTTTCGAATTAGAAAAAGCAGATTGCCCAGCAGTAGAAGTGTTACACATATAATGGTCAATATTAAATTTGGATAAAATTACAGCTATCACAAGGTAGCAATAGAAGAAGCTATTTTTAAATAGCTTCTTTCGTTTTATAAAATAAGGAGGTCAGCAAAAGCAAATCTCGTGCTTGGCGAGAAAATTTATTTAGAACTAAAGTGAGGTAAAACTATGAAAATTATCGACTTACATTGTGACACGATTAAAAAAATCTATGAATTACAAGAAGAAAACCTTTATGAAAATTCTTATTCTGTTGATATTAAGAAGTTGATTAGCGGGGAGGTAGATGTTCAGTTCTTTGCTATGTTTTTAGATAAAGGGTGGATAGAAGAACAAAAATTAGACATTTACGAGTACACAAAGAAATTTTACAAGGTATTTGCTAAGGAATTAGAAGAAAATCAGGAATATATTAAGTTAGCAAAAAATCATTCCGATTTAAAAGCTAATAGGGAAAAGGGAATACTCTCAGCCTTTTTAACCATTGAAGAAGGGCATTTTATAGAGGGCAAAATAGAGCGATTAGAAGAATTTTATAATTTGGGCCTCCGATTAATTACACTTACCTGGAATTACGAAAATTGCATTGGGTATCCTAACTCTTATGATGAAAATGATATGAAAAAAGGTTTAAAGGATTTTGGTTTTCAGGTAATTGAAAAGATGAATGAGCTTGGAATGATTATTGATGTATCTCACTTATCCGATGGAGGTTTTTATGATTGCGTAAAAAACTCTAAAAAGCCAGTTATTGCGTCCCACTCTAATGCGAGGACAATTACGAATGTGCCTAGAAATTTAAGCGACGAAATGATGGGTTTATTAGCGGATAAAGGCGGCATTATGGGCCTTAATTTTTGTCCTCATTTCTTAGGAGAAGGGGAGACGAGTAGGGTAGAAGATATGATTCGGCATGTAAAAAATAAAGCGGGGATTGATGCCTTAGCCTTAGGTACTGATTTTGATGGAATAGATGGAGAGCTTGAAATAAGCAATATTGGAGAGATTAGTAAGCTGATTATGGCTTTAGACCGTTCAGGATTTAAAACAGGTGAAATCGAAAAAATTTCTTATCTTAATGCTGAAAGGATTATAAAAGAATGTCTAAACTAGGAGTGAGTCAATTGAGAGAGAGTATTACCCAAGCAAAACGGGTTGTTATAAAGGTTGGAACATCATCTATCACTTATAAAAGTGGAAAAATCAATTTAAGAAAAATGGAAGAGCTTACACGAGTCCTTTCCGATTTACAAAACAGCGGAAAGGAAATGGTCCTCGTCTCTTCGGGTGCAGTAGGAGCAGGTATGGGTAAAATTGGAATCAGTGGAAACCCAAAAGAACTGCCTATGAAACAGGCGGCAGCTGCAGTTGGACAAGCAGTGCTTATGCGATTATACGAAAAATTCTTTAATGATTACAATCATAATATTGCACAAATCCTTTTAACCCGAGACGTATTTAGCAGCAAAATCAAATCAAAGAATGCAATCAATACTTTCGATGCTTTATTTAAAATGGGAATTATACCTATTGTAAATGAAAATGATACGGTTTCTACAAGTGAATTAGAGGGAGACCGAATCGGAGATAATGATACACTTTCTGCAATGGTCTCTGGTTTGACAGAAGCAGACGTACTTATTATTCTTTCAGATGTAGAAGGTCTATGTGATTCAAATCCTGCCAAAAATCCTGAGGCAAAGTTGATCACTTATATTGATAAATTAAATGAAGAAATCTTTAATCTTGCTGAAGATTCTGATAATGAGTTTGGCACAGGTGGAATGATTACGAAGTTAAATGCGGCAAAATTTGCAGCTCAAAAGTCTATTCCTACTGTATTAGCCTCCTCTCAAAATGTAGAAAACATCTATAAAATACTAGAAGGCAAAGAAATTGGGACCTATATTAGGGGGAATTGACTTCAAAAGCGATAACTAGAAAGGCGTGTTTACTGAAATTGATTAAAAAATTTGCAAAATACTATAAACCTCACATGAAATTGTTTTATTTAGATTTTGGCTGTGCTTTTTTAATGTCCTTAATGGACTTACTCATTCCTGGTTTAATTGCCTTATTAATTGATGATGCTATACCAAATAAAAATTTAAACAATCTCATGTACATATCCTTTTTCATCTTTATAATTTATGTTTTAAGGTATGTTTTAAATTATATCGTAACTTATTGGGGGCACGTCCTTGGGGTTCGAATAGAGTCGGATATGAGAAGTGATTTGTTTCATCATATACAAAAATTGTCCTTTAGCTATTTTGATAACACAAAGACAGGACATATTATGTCTCGATTAGTTAACGATTTATTTGACATTGCTGAATTTGCGCACCATGGACCAGAGGACATATTTATAGCTTCTGTTACTTTAATCGGCACATTTATCATTATGGTAATAAATAGTTGGAAGCTGACCTTAATTATCTTTTCATTAGTTCCTATAATGATTGCTTTTACTATACTAAAAAATAAAAAGATGCGAGCTGCTTTTAAAGAATCAAAAGTGAGAATAGCCGATATTAATGCTCAAATCGAAGACAGCATCTCGGGAATAAGAGTTGTCCAATCTTTTGGTAATGAGGATTATGAAAGGGATAAATTTGAAGTAGGTAATAATGATTACAGAGAAATTAAGGAAGATTCTTATAAATATATGGGAGAATTTCATTCAGGCATTGGGTTCTTTTCCAATGTACTAAACTTAGTGGTCATCTTTTTCGGTGGGTTATTTGTCTACTACAATCAAATTAGTACAGGTGTCTTTGTTCAATTTATGTTGTACATTTCTATCTTCTTAGAGCCTATTAAGAGAATCGCAAACTTAATGGAGACTTTCCAAAAAGCTGGTGCAGGCTTTGGGCGTTTCGTAGAAGTAATGAATATTCACCCTGACATTGTAGATACTCCAAAGGCGAGAGATATGGGCAAGGTAAATGGAGAAATTACATTTGCAAATGTAGGATTTAAGTACAACGATAGTGAACAAGTGTTGTCAAATATTAATCTCAAGATTTGCCAAGGTGAAACCATTGCCTTAGTGGGTCCATCGGGAGCTGGAAAGACCACAATATGCAGTCTAATTCCTAGATTTTATGAAGTGACAAGTGGAAAGATCACAATAGATGATACGGATATTCGAGATGTAACTTTAAAGAGCTTAAGAGAAAATATTGGTATTGTTCAACAAAATGTGTTCTTGTTTTCTGGTACTATTAGTGAAAACATACGGTATGGAGATATTGATGCTACAGAAGAAGATGTCATTCGGGCTGCAAAACTCGCTAATGCCCATGAGTTTATTTCAAAATTACCTAGTGGATATGATACTTTTACAGGGGAAAGAGGCGTTAAGTTGTCTGGTGGGCAAAAGCAGAGAATCTCTATTGCAAGAATATTTCTAAAAAACCCATCGATTTTAATCCTAGACGAAGCTACTTCTGCTTTAGATAATGAAAATGAGCGCATAATACAAGAATCTTTTGAGGTATTATCACAAAGTAGAACAACACTAGTAATTGCCCACAGATTAGCTACGGTACAAAACGCAGACAGAATCATCGTCTTAACCGACGAAGGAATCACGGAACAAGGCACCCATGAAGAGTTAATCGCTCTAGAAGGGGTGTACAAGTCTTTGCATGATGCGCAGAAACTACAGTAAATGCTAGTTTCTAGACTCTAGTCCTTAGTTTCTAGCATAAAAGCTACCTTCGGTAGCTAAAAAGATTGTAGAGGAATACCCAAAAGCTAGCGACTAGCTTCTTGAGTTGCTTTTTCCATTGAGATAGTTATATAATAAAACTAAGACAGAGTGCGGAGGAGATTGTGATGAAAAATTTAGTTAAGATAGGAACAGTAATACTTTCAACAGCACTTACAGTATTAGGCATTCTTTATGTGATTGACAAAGAACAACAGAAAAAAATAGGCGGTAGATTAGTGAAAGTGGATTATCGATTTTCAAAGGAATTTGAGTAAAAAAAGTTACCAGCTATCAGTCTTCAGCGTCCAAGAAAAATAGCTCCCGTCGGTAGTTAAAAAGACCCCAGGGAAATACCCAAAACGGATAGCTGGCTACTGGTCGCTAGTAACTAAATAAAAGAATGGCCCTGTGGGCCATTCTTTTATTTATATGGTACGAGTTTATTTTCTAGCCAAGCAACCACTGCATACATTGCGCCTGCTGATATGGCTAATACCACGGTGCTCGTCATTACTAAGTCTAATTGGAAGACTTGGCTGCCGTATATGATGAGATAGCCTAAGCCTGCTTTTGATACTAAGAACTCTCCCATAATTACCCCTACCCAAGATAAACCTACATTGATTTTTAATGCACTTGCAATGGTTGGGTAGGTTGCGGGGAGTAACACCTTTGTAAGTATTTGTTTCTTGGTACCACCAAATGTCTCTACTAGAGTAATCTTGGCCTGATCCACTTCCCTAAAGCCTGTGTAAACGCTGGTTATGGTTACGAACAAGGAAATCAGTAAGGCCATGACGATAATGGCTTCTGGACCTGCACCAACCCAAACGAGGATAACTGGACCTAAGGCTATTTTAGGTAAGCTGTTTAAAACGACTAAGTAAGGGTCTA
>CAZVEI010000019.1:0-6375 GCA_964626295.1 uncultured Alkalibaculum sp. | reverse complement strand
GTGCCAAGGATGGTACTGACCACAAATCCTACAACGGTTTCTGAAACGGTAGTAAACAGGTGTTTAAAGAGAGTACCTGATACTAATAAAGAGCCAAAGGTATCTACAATTTCACTAGGCTGACTGGTGATGAAGGCGTCAATCCACTCTAAATTTGCCGCTATTTCCCATAATGCGATAAACACTACCAATATCATAATGCGGGTAACAAGCACCATGCGCTCATTTTTCTTTATTTTACGTAAATATCTTATATGTTCATCTGAATACTGATTGTCAGTGTACATGTATATCAAGCTCCTTCCATATTTCGTTATAGTAACTCATAAATTCTGGAGCTTTTCTATTTTGACTTGGAGTACCATCTGTACCCGTCAGTACAATATCGTGTATTTTTTTGATTTTTCCCGGCCTCTGTGTCATAACAACTACTCGGTCTGCTAGAGAAACGGCTTCTGTAATGTCATGAGTAACCATAACCGCTGTCTTGGCCTCTCTTTTGATAATGGAACCAATATCGTCTGTTACGGCCATTCTCGTCTGATAATCTAAGGCAGAAAAGGGTTCATCTAGAAGTAAAATCTCTGGATTTACTGCTAATGTCCGAATTAAAGCAGCCCTTTGTCTCATACCGCCAGATAGTTGGTTCGGATAATGGTTCTTAAATTTTGCTAAGCCATAAGTTGTAAGTAAAGATTCTGCTCTTTCTTTATTTTCAGGTGTATCACGTCTCTGAATCTCTAATCCTAGACACACATTATCTAAAATCGTCCTCCAAGGAAAAAGATGATCGTCTTGTAACATATAGCCCATTCGGATGTCTTCATCGCAGTAAATAATCTCACCTGAAGATGGTTGAACGAGACCCGCTAATATGGATAGTACAGTAGTCTTTCCACATCCACTTGGTCCTACTAATACGACAAATTCTCCCTCGTTAATGTTTAGAGAAAAATCCTCTATGGCTAAAGTCTCCCCATTTCTAGTGTGAAATGTTTTCTTTAAATTTTTAATTCGTGCTACTGGAGTAGGCAATATTTCCACCTCCGAATCATTTAATTGTCTCAACAGCCTTCTCCGCAAAAGATGTGTTTACAAGGTCAGAGTATGGAGCTCTTTCGTCTAATTCACCTGCAGAATCTAAAATATCCTGTAAGTGATCAAAAGAATCTTCGCTTAGTATTGGCGTGTTATTCCATGAATCTTGATCTTTATATCTTTTTACTACGGCAGTTAAATCATCTGTTTCCGTATCTGGGAAGAATTCGACAATCGCTCCCGCTATTTCTTCATAAGAATGTTCTTGTACCCAAAGTTGACCTTTGTAAATAGCATTCGTGAATCCTTCAATTTCGTTTGGATTTTCTGCCATAAAACTCTTTGTAGCATTAAAACAAGTATAGGGTACTTCACCACTTGCTACGCCAAGAGAAGCTACTACATAACCAGCACCTTCTTTTTCTAGTGCTAATGCTGTAGGTTCAAATAAAGATACATAATCTCCAGTACCACCTTTAAAGGCACCGGCTAATGCTGCAAATTGGATACTTGTATCCATGTTCATATCTTTTACAGGGTCGACTCCCTTTTCCTTAAGAACCCACTCTAAGCTCATAAGAGGCATTCCGCCTTTTCGACCACCTAATACATGCTTTCCTCTTAATTTTTCAAAGGTAAAATTTGGATCAGGTTCTCTTGCAACGATAAAAGTTCCGTCTCTCTTTGTTAATTGAGCAAAAGAAATGGCATAATCCTCTTTGCCTTGATTGTAAACATACACAGATGCTTCAGGACCACAAAATCCGATATCTGCATCACCAGAAATAACAGCAGTAAGTACTTTGTCTGCACCTTGGCTGTTTATAACCTCTAGTTGCAAGCCCTCTTCTTCAAAGAAACCTTGGCTAATCGCCGCGTAGAATGGAGCATAGAAGATAGAATGGGTGACTTCAGAGACTTTGATGGTTTTAAGCTCTTGTTTTTGGCATCCTGCCAAGGAAAATAACAAAATAGTAACAATAAGTAGAGAAGCAATAAGTAAACGACCTTTCTTCAAAATAGTAACCCCCTTTATGTTTTGATACTGTCATTATATTCAAGGGTAAAAAAGTGGTGAGTGATTTAGCAGAAAATTATTAGTCTTATAAAGTAGTTGTCAAGTATGGATTTTCAAAAAAGTCAGTATAATAGTAAGGATAAAACAATTGAAGTGCTATTTACTTAGAAACGGTGAAATTTACGAAGAAGAGGTGTTAAACAATATGAAGAGTATTGTTTTTTTAGGTGCAGGGGCCTCAAAATGTGAAGGTGCTCCTTTACAAGATGAATTGTTTTCTGCTTATTTTAATGAATTTTCAGGAGGAGAAGATAAATACTACAAAGTCTTACAAGAATTTTTTTTGAAAGCTTATAATCTAGATGTAAAAGATACAAAGGTATTTCCAACTTTCGAAGAGATTTTAGGGTTTCTATATACAGCTGAAAAAAGACGAGAATCCTTTTATTTTGATACAGAAGAAATTAAAGAAGGTATTATATTTTCTATGGCAGAGATTTTAGACCGTAAATTTCTAAAGGGCAGTACTTATCACAGACAACTCATAGAAAAACTAAAAAAAGAACAACTCCTTACTGATCTGGTTTTTATAACCACAAATTATGATTTGCTTATAGATAGTGCAATACTGTCTAACGGATTAGATATAGACTATGGGTTTAAAAATATTTACAAACATCAATCACAGCGTTTGCCCTTATATAAGATTTATGGATCTTTAAACTGGAAGTATTGTGATGTCTGCGATAATTTTTTTATAGCTTCTCAAATGGAAAAGGGAATGCTACAGAGCATTATTCAAGAAGATTACGCTTGTGATATTTGCCAGAATCATTTTAAATCCATTATCGTTCCACCTACTTTTTACAAGGAAATAAGCAATTATTATCTAAATAATATTTATCACAATTTAAATAAAAGCTTATATGAAATAGAAAATATTATATTTTGTGGTTATTCTTTTCCCGATGCAGATCTCTATATTAAATTTATACTAAAGCGTGCAGAACTTTATAAAAATAAGCCCTTTAATGTAGTGGTCATCAATACCTATGAAGGAAAATCACAAGAAAAAATCAAAAAGGAAAAAGGCAAGTATGAACTCTTCTTTAATGGAAAAGTAAACTATATGAATAATTCTTTCCAAGATTTTTGTAAAGAGCCAGAAAAATTCATTCCTCACTAGAAATCAACGTAAAAATCAAAAAACCACAAAAGGCCTGTAACGGGTATTTTTTATATAATAAGAAAGTTTTACTTTTAGATTTAACTACTACTTAATTCATATTTCTATATAGTTGAATTTTGACCTGTAAGACTTGACCCTAGCACTGGTGGTTGGCTAAGCATTGTAGGTACTTTTCCGTGGTTTTGCACACTTTTTATTATTTTTACATCCTCCTCGCATATACATATACAAGGGGTAATAAGTTTACTGTATAAGAGGAGGGAGAATATGATTGAATTAGATAAAATTATTGCATTATTAAAGTATTGTGGACCTCAGACTTATAAGGACTTGCTATTTCAGGGATTTCAAGGGGATGAATCAGATTTAGAAGGATTGGTATCAAAGGGGATATTATTTAAAAAACAGAGCTATTACCACCTAGAGCAGCAATAAATTTACTCGTCTATTTCATTTTTTAAAAGAATGGGGTACAATATATCAAGGCGCTAAAAAATAGACGGAGTTGATTTAGTGAAAAAAGTATTAATTTTTTCAGCCTCAACAGGTGGAGGGCATAATATTGCAGCAAAATCTTTAAGAGAACACTTTGAAGCCTCTGGTTGTGATGCTATTACATATGACGCTTTTAAAGAAACCAGCAGTATACTAGACAATGTAATTTCAAAAGGATATGAAAAGATTGTCCAAATTACGCCAAGAACATATGGAAGATTGTACCGAGCTGCAAATAACGAAACATTAAGCCACTATGTCATCGCAGTAATAACAGACATCGTTGAGAAAAGACTTTTAAAGATTATTCAGTCTGAAAGCCCGGAATTGATTGTAGTCACTCACCCTCTCGTAACGAATGTCTTAGGAACTCTTAAAGGAGAAGGGGAATTTGATACACCAATCATTTCAATTGTCACAGATTATATGATTCACCGGGCCTATCTCAACGAAAATGTAAATGCATATATTGTAGGAAGTGAGTATACAAAGGAAGGCATGACAGAAAAAGGAGTTCTAGCAGACAAGATCTATCCTTATGGTATTCCTGTAAGAAAATCTTTCTTAGATTATAATTCAGAAATTATAAAAGATTACGAAGTGGACTTATCTGTATTGTTGATGGGTGGTTCAATGGGGGTCTCACAGGTAGAAAAGGCATTATCTAGTCTGTTAAAAACAAAATATTACTTAAAGATTATCGTTGTATGTGGTAATAATGAGAAGCTAAAGAAAAAAGTTGAAAAATTAGTTCAAGAAGAAGGAACACGCAAAAAAATTGAAATCTATGGATTTGTAGAGCAAATTCCAAAGTTAATGGATATGGCCGATGTAATTATAACAAAACCAGGTGGACTTACTACAACAGAAGCAATTATAAAAAATATTCCTATGATTATTCCTTATTATATACCTGGACAAGAAGAAGAAAATGCAGATTTTTTAGAAGAAACGGGCATGGCCATTAAAGTAGACTATATTAAAGATATTTCTAGCGTAGTAGATCATCTCGTAACCAATAAAGATATTTTAGATACTATGGCAAAAAACATGTCAGAAGTATCAAAAGAGCAATCTATAGAGTGCATCATAAAACTAGGTAACGAACTAATAAATAAATAATCGAAAGAACTAAATAGCCAAAAAGCAAGAAACAAGAGTAAAAGGGGACACATTAAAAAATGTGTCCCCTTTTACTCGTAATCAGCGGCCAACGTTCAGCTTTTGTCTTTTTCCGTCCAACCGACTAACGAAGCAACCGTCAAATCCCCAGTGCTGCACTACATATGCTAAAATATGTAATTAAAACCAAGGCATCTAAAATAGTACTAATCATGGGATTGGCCATAATAGCAGGATCAAGTCCTATTTTTTTGGCAAGAATCGGTAAGGATGACCCGATCAATTTTGCTACTGTAATCGTTGCTATTAAAGTAACGCTTACGATAAGAGATATGTCTAAAGGGTAATTGCTGAAAAAATACAAGGAGATAAAATTAAGTATTCCTAATCCTATACCTATAGAAAAACTTACTCGCAATTCTTTCCATAGTACTTTGAAGAGATCTTTAAAAACCACATCTCCTACAGCTATAGAGCGAACCATTAAAGTTGAAGCTTGGGACCCTGCGTTTCCGCTAGTACCCATGAGCATTGGAATATTAGCACTAAGGAGGACTACACTACTTAAAAGGGAATTATAGCCTTCCATAATTGCCCTCGTAAACGCAGCAGAGATCATCAGAATGGCTAGCCAAGGGAAACGTTTTTTTACTAAATCCTTAACGGAAGTATCTAAGTAGCTTTCTTCATTGGCCTGCATACCTGCCATTAAGTGAAAGTCTTCTGTAACTTCTTCTTCCATAACGTCAATGACGTCATCAACTGTAATTATACCAACAAGTCGATTTTCTGAGTCTACTATTGGAAGAGCTAATAAGTCATAATCACGGAAAGTATTTGCGACTGTTTCTTGATCCGTTGTAGTCGTTACAGATATAAAGTCACATTGCATAATATCTTCTATTTTGGCATATTCATCAGCTAGAATGAGATCTTTTAATGAAATGATGCCTTCAAGTTTTCGAAATCGATCTGTAACGTAGCAAGTATAGATGGTCTCTTTGTCGTAGCCTATTTTTCGAATACGATCGATAGACTCTCTTACAGTCATCTGTTTTTTAAAATCGATAAACTCAATGGTCATAATGCTGCCAGCAGAGTATTCGGGATAATTAAAGAATTGGTTGATTAGTTTTCGTTCACTTTCAGGGGTATTCTTTAAGATTTTTTTCACTAAGACAGCGGGAATTTCTTCAAGATAGTCGATTTTATCGTCAAAGTTAAGTTCGTTGACAATTTCTCTTAGCTCTTCTTCAGCGATCAATTCAGAAAATTTGGCTTGATAAGCTGGTTCCATGTGAGAAAACACCTCAATGGCCATATCTTTTGACAGCAAACGAAAGACGAGTAAACTGTGTTTGCTATTGATTTCTTCCATAATCTCAGAGATGTCAAAAGGGTGTAGGGTAGATAAATAATTTCTTAATTCCTTAAACTGTTTTTTGTCAATTAATTCTAATACTTGTTCCAAGGGAATCACCTCTTATTCTATTTTGCCGATTCCCATCCATAG
>CAZVEI010000018.1:8916-14645 GCA_964626295.1 uncultured Alkalibaculum sp. | reverse complement strand
AGGAAGCATAGCTTGAATCGTAGAGCAATTTGGGTTGGCAATGATGTTTTTATGGCATTTTAAGTCCTCTGGATTTACTTCAGGTACAACTAAAGGTACATTTTCATCCATTCTCCAGGTGCTGCTATTGTCGATGCAAATGACACCATTTTTTGCAGCTATAGGAGCGTATTTTTTACTAGTACTACCTCCTGCCGAGAAAAGAGCAATATCAATGTCTTTGTCAAAAGAATGCTCATTTAATTCTTCTACAGTATATTCTTTTCCCATAAAATCAATCTTTTTTCCTGCAGAGTTAGGTGATGCCATGGGATAGAAATTGTCAATTGGGAAATTTCGCTCTTCTAGCATCTCCATTATTTTATTTCCAACCATTCCTGTTGCTCCCACTACTGCTACATTAAATTTTTTCATGTGAAACCTCCATGTGATATATTTTAGTTAACTGTAAAGAAAACAGCTAGTTCCGAGGAAACTAGCTGTAAGTATTTAGTATAATTTTATAGGAAAAATAAAACCATACAATACAGATAGCTCTCCATCGGTTTGACGGCAGTATTATTGTTATTCACAATAATCCCAGCAAATTTTTCCTTCAGGTAAAAAATCACTTCGGCATTTTTTTCCTTTCCTGTTCAGTCAATTGATCCTGATATCATCATGAGCAGTACTTTTAAAGAAATGCGCCTCTATCGTTAAGTATGTAATTGACTAATATTATAACAGGTATTGCACATAAAATAAATGAAAATTATATTTTATTTGTTTTAAATTACGGTATAATGTACGAAACAGCAGATTGGCTCGCAGAAATCAAATCATTTTTCGTGCTTGCACGGGAAAATGATTTGATTTCTATGAGCAAGTGCAAGTCTCACATGGATGTTACTAAGGCTTCTTTAAATCACTTTGCTCTTAGGTAAGCAAAGTGACACTCCAAACGACCGAAGCGTGAAGCGCTGAGGCAATCTGCGATATTATATGATATAATATCTTAGTGAATCATAAACGTCTTTGTTAATATTCTATGAAAGAGCTTTATTTATGTTCATAATTAATTTGGAGGAGCGAATATGAGAAATAGTATTATAAATTTAGAATCGGAAGCAATTGCCATTAGAAGGCATTTACATACAATTCCAGAAGAAGGTTTTAAAGAATTTGAAACATCAGAGTACATATACAATTATTTATCTAATCTAGGCGTTAAGACAATAGAAAAAGTAGCTACAACTGGACTTATAGCTTTTTTTCCTGGTGAATGTGAGGAGGAGACTATAGCCTTTCGAGCGGATATGGATGGATTATCTATAAATGAAGAGAATACCTGTGACTATCTGTCTACTCATAAAGGTATGATGCATGGATGTGGCCACGATGGACATATGACGATTCTTCTTATGTTTGCTAAATATATAGTAGAAAATAATATTACTCCTAAAAAAAATGTGCTCTTAATTTTTCAACCTGCCGAGGAAGGCCCTGGGGGAGCATCAATTATCGTCAAAGAAGGTATTTTAGAAAAGTACAAGGTAAAGAAAATTTTTGGCTGTCACATTATGCCTACCCTAGAAGAGGGGACGATTGGCTCTAAAACGGGTCCTCTTATGGCCCAAACAGCCGAATTTCATATAACTATTAAGGGGAAAAGCGGTCACGCAGCAGTACCTCATAAGAGTATAGATGCTATTATGATCAGTGCTCAGCTCATTAGTGCACTAAATAATATTGTAAGTAGAAATATAGACCCTATAGAGACTACATTATTCTCCATTGGCACTATTAGTGGCGGCAGTAGACTAAACGTAGTGGCAGGAGAAGTAAATTTAAGCGGTACTATGCGGGCCTTTGATGAGGATACTTTTAATATGATTAAAACAAGGCTTTTAGATATTGTAAGAGGCTATGAAAAAGCCTTTGATTGCAGTATTGAGTGCAGGGTTGTAGGAATGTACCCACCGGTAATTAATGAGGATAACTTGTATCAAGAGTTTTTAACCTATTTAGGAGATTTGCCCTTTGAAGAGGTTCCTCCTATGATGATTGCAGAAGACTTTTCATTTTACCAAAGAGAAGTCCCAGGAGTATTCTTTTATTTAGGATCTAAAAATGAGGAGAAAGACTACGTATATAGCCTTCATCACAGCAAATTTAATTTCAATGAAAGGATACTGTTGCGAGCAGTTGAGCTCTACGCACGTATTATAGAAGGATAAAGATGAAAAAAGTAAATTTAAATAAGATACTTATAACCTTGTTTTGTGTTATGCTTTTTTCCTTATCTTCTCCTCAGGCTACAGCGTTGGCAGAGGGAATATCTGTTTTCAATGGCCTGTACTTGATCGATGGTCAAATTGAACTCACCGGAGTAGAAATCAATGTCACTGTAGATGCATTAAATAAAAGCAGTGTCACAGCTTCTTATTCCATGAAAAACGATACAGATGAAACTCAGTTGTTGACCTTAGGGACTCCTATAACAGACTCGAAGATTGATGGGTACACGTCAGAATTTGTTTTTTTCCCAGAAGATCTAAGTAAGAGAACATCCTACAAATATAACTCAATCATTGTAAGTGGCAGCAAGATCAATTCAAGCATTGAAGAAGTAAGTGTAGATTTCGACAATTGGAGAAATTACAGTATAGCTATGACATTAAAGCCAGGGGAGACGGCCATGGCTAATGTGTCCTATAATATAGAAAATAAACATGGGAATCTTGGTCAAGTCCTCTTTGATATGGATATGAATCACTTAAGAAGTTGGAGCAAAGAACCTAAAAATGTTCAAATTAATGTAGGTTTTAATGCCAGATCCATAGAAATGTACAATTTTGATAATCATTTTTCTATTGAGCCTACTGAGATCAGTCCAGAATATGGTTATTCTTGGGAAAGGTCTGGAAGAGACGCCTTTAAAGAGATTCGTTTTAGCTATTATTTTGTAGATGAGGTCATTGAAAGGGAATTAAAAACAATAAAGAGCAATCAAATCAACAGAATGATATCTAGTTTTAACAATAGTGAATACAAGCAAGCTGTTGACGCTGGAAATAGTTATATTTCAAACTCTAAAGATGGAAAAGGTCAAAGTAAAGTATATCTCGTCATGGCAGATGCCTATATGCAATCAAAAAATTACGATGAGGCTTTGGTAATTTACGATTTGATTGAAACGGACATAGGGGATTTTGGCACTCTTGAAGAAAAGGTTACAGAAAAGATTTTAGTCAATAAAGTAGAAGCCTATAGGGGGCTAAAACAATACGAAGCGATGTACGATTTGGTCGATTATCAAGTCAATTATGGGGATTCAAACTCCTATTTGAATACTTGGTTGCAAGCTCAATTAGAATTGATTCCTCAAAATCAATTAGAAAAACTGCGTGAAACGCGTAAGGAGCCTAGCTCTGTTGAAAAAGTAGCAAGAAGATTTATGCAAGGAGATTTTTATATTTTCTTGTTCCTTGGGCTAGCATTAGTCATTGTCATTGCAATTATCATAATTATGATACGAAAAAAGAGAAGAAGAGATAGATTTTTCTATTAGAGGAGTATTATGTATAAAGAAATGTCCCAAATTTATGATCAATTAATGAGAGAAGAGGTAGATTACGACAAATGGAGTACCTACATTCAAAACATTTTACAAAAGGATCAATCAAAGATGTCTACTATTTTAGATTTAGGTTGTGGCACTGGAAATATTACGATACCCTTGAGCAAAATGGGTTATGAAATGACTGGTGTAGATCTGTCAGAAGATATGCTGTCCATTGCTGATACAAAGGCCTTTGATCAAAAGCAGAATATTAAATGGATTCATGGAGATATGACTGAATTTAAAGTGAAAAAATCTTATGATGGGATTATATCCTGCTGTGATTGTATCAATTACATCTTAGAAACAAAAGATCTTTTGAAAGTATTTCAAAATGTTTATATGAGCCTTAAAGAAGGAGGGGTTTTTACATTTGATATTCATGCCCCTTATAGGATCAAAGAAATATATAGAGACGAGACTTTCACTTATACCTCAGATGAACTGTGTTACATTTGGGAAAACAGTTTTGATGAGGACAGTTGTGTAATAGAGTACTATTTAAATATCTTTATAAAAAATCATAAGGACTCTAATTATACAAGATCGGAAGAATTCCACTATCAAAGAGCTTACGAAATGGAAGAAATCAAAGAACTACTCATACAATCGGGCTTTAAGACTATAGATGTCTTTTCCTTTGGATCCTTTGAAAAGCCTACTGCACATACGGAAAGACTTCAATTTTGTTGTAAAAGCTGATGACAAGTAGATACAATTTTGTTTGACCAATTACCCCTTTAATGGTATAATAAATACGAAGTTGAATTATTTTAGGAGGAACAAATTAATGACAAATGGTATTGTAAAGTGGTTTAATGCAGAAAAAGGTTATGGTTTTATCTCAACTGAGAGCGAAGGAGATGTATTCGTACATTTTTCAGCGTTACAAATGGATGGCTACAAGGCATTAAACGAAGGACAAAATGTAGAGTTTGAAATCGTTGAGGGAGAAAAAGGACCTCAGGCTGCTAATGTTAACGTCGTTGAAGCTTAATTAAAAAATATAAAGTACTTACTTAGACAATATAAATGCGTTACGAATAACATTAAGCAAAAATCCCTGTGTAATAACAGGGATTTTTCTTTTTCAACAATAAATAAATAGCTAAAAACTGTATTCAAAATCGGACAAGTTGATTATAATAAATAAAAGTTACACATAAATCAATAGACACAAAGAAAGGAAAAATTATGGACTATATGATAGGTGCAATGATTAAAGATGTACCAGTTCGAATGTTTGCAGCGGATACGACGGAGCTTGTAGCAGAGGCTCAAAAAATACATTCTACCTTGCCGACAGCTTCAGCAGCGTTTGGCAGAACCTTAACGGCAAACAATAAAATCAGCGTTCAAATTAAATGCGATGGCCCTATTGAAGATCTCCTAGTTGTAGGAAATACGAAAGGGGAGGTCAAAGGGGATATTTATAATCCTCAAGTTCATATTCCTTTAAATCAAATTGGCAAGCTCGATGTAGCAGGTGCTATTGGTAAGGGGACATTAACCATCATTCAAGATTTAGGTTTAAAGGAGCCTTATGTTGGAACGGTAGAACTAGTATCAGGGGAAATTGGAGAGGATTTATCTTATTACTTTGCAGTATCGGAACAAGTACCATCTGTAGTCGCTTTAGGAGTATTAGTAAACCCAGATAATACCATAAAAAAAGCTGGAGGATACTTCATTCAGTTACTTCCAAATCACACGGAGGAATTGATTGAATACATTGAAAAGAGAATAGGAGAAATTCCAAGTATAAGCAAATTACTAGATCAAGGACATGAGCCTAAAGATATTTTAGAGCTGATTTTTAAAGAGTATAAAGTGACTTTTACAGAAAGAAAAAAACCAGTATATCACTGTGATTGCAATCGAGATCGCTTTGAAAGAGGCCTTATTTCACTAGGAAAAGAAGAGCTAACTAGCATAGTAGAGGAAGACGGACAAGCTGAGATAATTTGCCACTTTTGTAATAAGAAATATCAGTTTGGTAAATCCGATTTGCAGATATTGTTAGAGGATATAGAAACAAAATAGGCCGAAAGATGGATCTGTCGTAGGTTGCGGGTTTCTAGCTCCTTATAGTCGCTACAAACCTCGCCAACCTTGACAGGGGTAATAC
>CAZVEI010000018.1:0-8906 GCA_964626295.1 uncultured Alkalibaculum sp. | reverse complement strand
AAAGTGTGCTATTTGGCTGCTTTGGCTCGTTTTTCTCTTACCCTTCGGGCTAGACAAATCGGGTATTACTCCTAGGTGGTCAGAAAAACCAAAACTCGCCTAAGGGTGAGTAAAAGGTTTCCGCATTTAGCTTTCCGCTTAGCGTTTTTCCCGTCCAACCGTCCAACGAACCAACGGCTCAACCTTAAATCCAATTTAGAACTTATGCTGTATTTTTTGATTGTATTTCCTTCATAATATGATATCATATTATTTAAGTTATTTAAGAATAATTGGATTGGAGAAATCATGAATAATTACATAATTGATCCGGAAAAAGCAAAGAGGTTTTTTATTACGACCATAGCAATATTTTTGGGCATATTTTTATTTTTTAGGTCGATTCAGTACGTTGCGCCATTTCTTGTAGCTCTTGTATTATCTATGTTCTTAGAGCCACTAGTAAAATTATTAGTAGCCAAAGTGAAAATACCAAGAAAAATAGCCTCAATTGTTTGCATCGTATTGGTTTTGACCCTTATAGGTCTAGCGATTACCTTTCTAGTATCTAAGTTAATTATACAAGCCAAAGAGATTTTTGAAATACTTCCTATATTTTTGAATGATTGGTATACTTCTATCATTAATTTTTTAAACAGTAGCGATCAGCTAATAACATTACCTCAAGAAGTATTAGATTTTTTAGTAGATCAATTAGCTGTCATTGTGTCCAGTTTGGCTAATTTTGCAAATAATGGAGTTAGGTATCTTGTCAATACGGCTATATCTTTACCTACAGTTTTGATCTTCGTTATAATCACTCTGTTTTCTACTTATTTCTTTCTAGGGGATAAAGAAAATTTTAAAAAATCTATTCGAAAGCAATTACCAAGTAATTTATATGATCAAATTAGCTTTATAAAAAGCGATGTAATAAGCCAAATAGTAAGGCTTATAAGGGCTTATATCTTAATTATGTTTGTTACTTTTACAGAACTTTTAATTGGATTTAGTATTATGAGAGTGGAATACGCAGTAGTACTTGCTGTTATCATTGCGATCTTTGATATATTACCTGTTTTAGGTACAGGTGGCGTTTTAATTCCTTGGGCTATTATATCTTTAATTACTGGGGATATTCGCTTAGGTATTTCCTTAATCATCCTGTACTTAGTAGTTCTAGTGGTGAGGCAAGTTGTAGAACCAAAGATTATTGGAGCGCAAATTGGCGTACATCCATTGATGACTTTAGGCGCTATGTATATTGGCTTGCAGATTTTAGGGGCTGGTGGTTTGATCCTTGGACCGGTTACTCTTCTAATTATAAAAAGCATCTTTGCAGGAGTCTTTAAAGGGAAAAATTTAAAAGAACTGCTGTTTATACAAAAGAGCTAGAATATTTATAATATATTCTAGCTCTTTTGTATGGCAAGAAAGTGCTACTTTTGACCTTAGCCCTGATGGCTAAGAAATTGGTAGATATGACCATAATTTGATTTATAACGAATCATCACAAGTTCATGACTTAAGGAGGATGCTATGTCTGTAGAAAGAGTTTCATTTAAGGACGCAGTTTTAGATAAAGATAAGTTTTCAATATGTGTAAAAAATAGTTAATTATAATATTTGATTGCGATTAAATTTAAAAGAACATAAGAGCGGAAATATAGTTTTTTAATGGAGAGTAAATTTTAATATAAATCAAATAATAAGATTAAAATCGTGTAAGGTGGTGATAAAAATGGCTAAGGCTGGAATGAGAAGACCAGATCCTAGTGATCCACATGGTACAGAAAGCAATAAAAAGAATAAGAGAAAGAAAAATGATGTACCTCCAGTACCTGAAATTCAAGGTAAAGCAAAAGCAGGACATGAAAAAGCAAATCCAATCCTATACGATTGATGGATTGATGAATAACCATTACAATATGCATCCACTTTAGGCAGTATCTACTATTTAGATATTGCCTTTTTGCATGATAAATTTAATGTTAACTTAAGAAAAAATTGGTATACTGTATTTTAAAATTATTTTAATCTTATATAGAACATGGAGGCAGTAAATGAGTGCGAGTAAAAAATCAAAGAAGCGTAAAGGTATTGTAATAGGGATTGTCATTATTGGCATTATTGTAGTTGCAATAGCATTTGCTTCGAAGCCTGAGGCCACAATTTACGAAAGCGCAGAGGCAAGCGAGGGAGATATTACTACTTATTATCATTTTTCAGGAAATGTAGAATCTCAAAACAAACAAAATGTCATAGCTGATAAAGTGATGCAAATATCTGAAATCAAAGTAGATGAGGGAGATATGGTAGAAGAAGGAGACGTGTTGCTAGAGACTTCGTACGGAGAAGACATTGAGAGCAAAATTAATGGTGAGATTTCAAAGATTCACATAGAAGAAGATGAACAAGTAATGGCAGCATCTCCCCTAATAGATATTACAGATTATGAGAATATGGAGATTACTGTAAAAATAGATGAATACGACTTAGGAGCTATAAAAGAAGATATGGATACTACCGTAAGCATTAGCGCAATTGATAAGGAAATTAAAGGTAAAATTAAGAGCATATCAAAAGAAGGTCTAGTGGAAAATGGAGTGACCTTTTTTACAGCTACTATCAATTTAGAAGAAGAGGAAAACATTAAAATTGGTATGTCTGCAGAAATTAAAGTCTTAAGTCATGACGCAAAAGACGTGGTGACTTTGCCTATGAGCGCAATTCAATTTGAAGACAATAATGAAGCTTATGTAGAGAAAAAAGATGAAAATGGAGAAATTTATAAAGAGAAAATTGAAGTAGGCATTAATGACGGTATTACCGTAGAGATTAAAAAAGGCGTGTCCGTAGGCGAAACAGTATATTATATAGAAGCCAATGGATTTGAATCTATGGTTATGACTAGACAAAATCAGAATAATACTGGCGGGGGAGAGAATTAATGTCCGAAATCCTAAACATGGAACAGATCTGTAAAAGCTATTACATGGGTGAGGAAAAAATTGAGGTTTTGCATAATGTTGATCTAAAGGTCGATAGTGGAGAGTTTTTATCTATACTAGGCCCTTCAGGGTCAGGGAAATCTACTATGATGAATATTATCGGTTGTTTAGATGTTCCTACAAAAGGCAAGTACTATCTTTCAGGCTTAGACATTGAAAGCTATGATGAAGTGGCCCTAGCCAAGGTTAGAAACAAGGAAATAGGCTTTGTCTTTCAAAGTTTTCAGCTTTTACCTAGGTCAAGTGCCTTAAAAAATGTAGAGCTTCCCCTCGTATATGCTGGTGTATCTGCAGGCGAAAGAAGGGAAAGAGCAGCTTCTATGCTAGAAAAGGTTGGATTAGGAGACCGGATGAGAAATTTTCCGAATCAACTTTCCGGTGGCCAACAGCAAAGGGTTGCGATAGCAAGGGCATTAGTAACAGAACCTACTATTCTCCTAGCAGATGAACCTACTGGAGCTTTAGATCAAAAGACAGGTAATCAAGTGATGAACCTCTTTGAAGAAATTAATCAAGAGGGAAAGACCATTATCATGATTACTCATGACACGAATATTGCAAGGTATGCAAAGAGAGTCGTCCGTATTTTAGATGGACACTTGACGGAATAGGGGTGAAGTTGTGCTATTTGAAAGTATAAAAATGTCATGGGAAAATATAATTAGCAATAAACTCCGCTCTTTCTTGACCATGCTTGGAATTGTTATTGGAGTTGCCTCTATTATCGCTTTAATTACCATTGTTCAGGGAGCAACCAATAGCATAAATCAACAGATTACAGACCTAGGTGCCAATAAGATTATGGTAGGTGCCATGGGCACGACTATAAAGCAAGGTCTTACAGATGATGAAATCAACGAGGTCTCAGAATTAGAAAATATCAGTGGATTGTCGCCGACCATATCAGGCACTTCTGCTGTAGTATACGAAAAAAGTGCAATGGAAGACGTATCTATACAAGGAAAAAATGAAGTTTACTTTAATGTAGATTCAAGCCTTCTCAAATCAGGAAGACCTATTAATAAATTGGATATTGAAAGCAAAAATCGGGTAGCTATTATAGGACACAATATCGTTGAAGAGCTGTTTTACGGAATAGACCCTATTGGAAAAGAGCTTATTGTTAGCGGTACTACCTATAAAATCATAGGCACCCTAAGCCGCTCTAATGAATTTGGTTTAGAATCTAATAATGATACAGTAATCATTCCTTATACGACAGCTCTTAGAAGCCTAGGAGTCAAAAACGTGTCGTCTTTTGACGTTTATCTAGGGGATGTAAACTTAGCAGATCAAACAGTAAAAGATATAAAGGGAGTCTTATACCAAGTATTTAATCAAAATGAAGATGCTTATACTGTCTTTAATATGGGAGATATGATTGAGTCCTTTCAAACGGTTATGTCTACGATGTCTATGTTACTTGGTGGAATTGCAGCCATCTCACTTGTAGTAGGTGGTATTGGGATTATGAATATGATGCTCGTATCTGTGACGGAAAGGACAACAGAGATTGGCCTTCGTAAAGCCCTAGGTGCCACGCCAAATAGTATACAAATCCAGTTTATTATTGAGTCTATCTTTCTTTCTATATTTGGCGGAATCATTGGTCTCTTATTAGGAGGCATAATTGCCTATATTGTATCCACAATTATTGGCATAAGTTTCTCCATATCTACAAGTACCATCGTTCTTGCAGTAGGCTTTTCAGCAGCCGTAGGAATCATCTTTGGTTACGCCCCTGCAAGAAAAGCTAGCAAACTAAATTAACTCGTTCTACTTCCATATACTCTCCGTTCCATGTCAAATAGCTTTCAATAGCACCTAGATCGTCTGTAATATCTGTGCCGATAATTCTTTGATAGGTCAAAAGCTTAAATAGGCCATGATAGTCATCAATAATGGGATAAGCTGCAGCTAAGGCTAAAACAGCTCCTTCTGTTGGCTTTAACAGTTTTCCATCCTCTGCGTAAATATCTGTTTTTATATATGTATCTTTTCGGTCGAGCAAGCTTAATATAAAGGACACATCTCCAGTCTCACTTAAGATTTCTACATTAAAATCATCAAGGAAAGTCACATCGTACAAGGAAATGCGTTCAAAGCTTTCAGAGTCTAAGAGCAAATTAATGGTTCCATTATTCAAACTATATAAATAAGATAATATATACCCACCGCTACCGCCAGTATCAATTTTAACTAACATATCAAACTTCTTTTTGCTGGTAAAATTGCCGAGAAAAAGTTTGGCATTGTAGCCTGCAGCATATTTCATCTGAATTCGAATTAATTGGTTCGTTCGACCATCATGAATAACAATAGATATATTATCTGAAAATAGATCTTGTTTAGATGTCTTTTCTCCGATTAGATATACTCTGTCTACGTAACCATCTCCAGTTACATCTCCAAGTTTAAAGTCAAGAAAATAATATCTATAAGAGAGATTCTTGTAACCATCACACTGCATATTTATACCTCCTATTTAATATAGTACTATATTATGCGTTTTGGCCAATATTGGTGTATGAATCCTCCATACAAAAATTAATGGGCGATCTATCCTTTTAAAATTCAATTATGTATTTAAGAGAAATACCGATTATCTACAATTTATTTTATTCTTGACTTCTTTTGTCTAAATTGGTATATATATTGTTGATAATACATAAGAATAGAGGTATTACATGAATAGAAAAACATTGATTTTTGGACATAAAAATCCAGATACAGATAGCGTAACATCAGCTATATCTTTCTCATATTTAAAAAATCGTCTAGGTGAAAATACAGAGCCTTTCATATTAGGTGAAATAAGTAAAGAAACCGAATTCGTTTTAAATTCTTTTAAAATAGAAAGACCTACAGTATTAAAAAATGTTCGAACTCAAATTAAAGACTTAAATTACGATAAAGTTCCTACATTTCAATCTGATAACTCTATACTAGATGCTTATAATTTTATGACAGAAAACAAGCTTAGAACTCTACCTATTGCTTCTGAGGACAACAGATTTGCTGGACTCATTACCATGAAAGATATTGCTATGAGTCTTATTCAAGAAGACCAGAGAAAGCTCCATACTTGCTATACAAATGTATTAAATGGCTTAGAGGGAGTTGCAGTTTCAAGACATAATGAATACATAGACGGCGATGTTTTAGTAACGGCATTCCACTCAAATACCATTGAAAAATTACATTTGCTTACAAAAAACAGCATTGTAATTGTTGGAGACCGTGATGAAATCATAAAAGCTGCTATAGAAAAAGATGTAGCACTAATTATCATTACAGGGCAATCCTGGATAAAAGGTGACTTGCTAGAAGAAGCTATAGAGAAAAAAATTAATATTATCCGTACAAAGATGGATACTTACGGTACATCTAAAGTGATTTACTTGACCAACTATGCTAGTAATATTATGATAAAAAAAGATATTCTATTCTTCAGAGAAAATGAATACTTAGATGAATGTAAGGAAGTTATTCGAAAATCAGGTCACTCAAAGTTTCCGATTGTAGATGTTGAAGGTTACTATTTAGGAGTCTTAAGTAGAGGTCATATTATCTCACCTAAGAAGAAAAGAGTCATCTTAGTAGACCACAATGAATACGCTCAAAGTGCTCACGGAATTGAGCAGGCAGAAATCCTTGAAATTGTAGACCATCATAAAATAGGGGATATTTCCACCAATATACCTATTGGCTTTAGGAATTCACCAGTGGGTAGCACCAATACGATTATCTATCAAATGTATAAAGAAAACCAAGTTGAGCTTCCAAAGGATATTGCAGGGATCATGTTATCTGGCATTATTTCAGACACGTTGCTACTAAAATCACCAACGACCACAAAAAAAGATGTACGAGTTGTAGAAGAACTGACTGAATTTTTAGGAATGGACTTACAAGATTATGCTATGGAAATGTTCAGAAAGGGTACAGATATTACGGGATTAGCTGTTGAGCAAGTATTCTTTAATGATTATAAAGAATTTAGCCTAGAAGGTATGAGGGTAGGCGTAGCTCAAGTATTTACCCTAAATATTGAAACTATAAAAGAGAAGAATTCTGAGTATTTAGCTCTTATTGAAGAGACAAATGCTCAAAAGGGACAATTTGCTACACTTCTTATCGTAACAGATATTATTAGACAAGGTTCATATATGTTTTACAATGAAAATCGAAAAAGCATATTAGAAGCTTCTTTTAATAAGGGGATGGAACAAGGAACCTTTATTGAACAATGTGTATCTAGAAAAAAACAAATCGTACCAGCGTTGATTGAAGGAATCAGAAATTCGAAATAAAAGCGGCAGCGGATAGAACTACAAAATAAGTAAGCTCCTTTGGATGCTTACTTATTTTGTGAAAAACGCTACTTCTCTTCTAGCACTTTCTGGTGAATCCGATGAATGAATTAAGTTTTCCGTTTTTGTCAAAGCGTACATTCCCCTTATAGATCCGGCTTCTGCCTCAAGTGGGTCTGTTGCACCTGCTAGTCTTCTCATGCCTTTAATAATGTTTTCGCCACATACAGTCATAATGACTACAGGACCACTGCTCATGTACTCCACTAATTCTCTAAAAAAAGGTTTTTCTTTGTGTTCTTCATAGTGGTAATTTAATTCTTCTCGTGTTAACTCCTTCATGTTCATTGATTCAATAGCGTATCCTTTTTCTTCAATTCTTGAAATAATCTTACCTATAAGTCCCCTCTGAACAGCATCTGGCTTTAAAATAATTAAAGTCTTCTCTTTCACATAAATACCCCTTTCTATTTTAGACGATATAATTGCAATGATAATGTGATCGTTTCTAATTGTAAAGAAGATATTCTACTTTATAATAATATATAGGAGGGATTTCTATAATTATGGTATAATATTGAAAGTAAGCGGGTGAATTTACAGAGATGCGTTTTGCCTGTAAGTAAAGTAACGCAACTGTAGTGTATACACTTGAGAGAGCGAATCCGCATATTTATAGTTTGAATCAAACTATAAATTGAATTTTAAAGGGGTATTATGATGTCAAATGATTCGAAAGTAATATTGGCGACATCCATCGTAATGTTTGTTTTAGGAGTCGTTTTAACGGTTATCACATTAGGATTAATAAACGTCGATGTTGCGGGCATGTTACAAGGTAACAGATTGATAGGTGTAGTTTTGGGAATCCTTCTGGTTATAGATTTAGCCTATCTCATCGTTTTTGGTATTAAAGTATATAAGCAACACCTTCTAGAGAACAAAGAAAAAGAACAGTATGATATGGTAAAATTCGACACGCTAACTCAGCTATATAATTTTGATTATTTCGTCAAACTCATGCAAAGGATGCAAAGTCCTTTTTGTCTAGTTATGTTGGATATCGACAACTTTAAGGAAATCAACGAAAAATTTGATGCAGTAATAGGAGATTTAGTATTAAAAGTTACTGCAAAGTCTATTAAAGAGAACATACGGTATTGCGATATTGTAGCGAGATACAAAGGAGATGCTTTTCTCATTATTCTTAGCGATTGTCCAGTTCAATATGCAAAAATGCTTATGAAACAGATTCGAAAATGTATTAAAGAGAATCAAGCACTATCAGAAAAAAGCATTAAGCTATCCACTTCAGTAGGGATTAAATATGTAAATGAAGAAGAAGCCACAGAAGTTTTATTTAAAAATACGGTAGAAGCCCTATGTAATGCTAAAAGTAATGAAGAAGATGGGAAAATCGTTATATACAAAGAAGAAAATGCAAATAAAATCAAAAATCAGAAGTGCAATGAAAAAATAAAATTGTAGCTCTACATAAAAAACTCAGGATGATATCATCCTGAGTTTTTTATGTAATAGCAAAGTTCTACTTTTGACTCTAATTCCTAGCCCAGTCATCCTAGAGCGCAGCAAAGGATCTTGA
>CAZVEI010000017.1:10041-14996 GCA_964626295.1 uncultured Alkalibaculum sp. | reverse complement strand
AAGTAATAATAGAGGTCATTAAAGAGATTAACTCGATGATCTACGAGATGGGAAATGAGGATGTAAATCTGAGCAAAATGGGAACAACACTTTGTTTATCCATTATAGCAAATCGACAAGCCTATATTTTTCACGTAGGAGATAGTAGGGCATATATCATAAATGAAAAAGAAATATTACAGCTTACCAGGGATCACTCTTTAGTAGAGCAGCTTATTTTACAAGGGGAGATTTCCAGAGAAGAAGCTGAGGCTTATCCTAACAAAAATGTTATTACCAGGGCTATAGGAACCGATGAAGAAATTGAAGTAGATTATTATCAATGCGAGTTAAAAAGTGGAGATACTATTTTACTTTGCACAGATGGCCTTACCAATGAAGTAGAAGTTGAAGAGATAAAAAATATTATCAATGAATACAGTTGCAAAGAAGCAGCAGAAGTATTGATTGAAAAAGCAAACGAGTATGGCGGCCATGATAATATCACTGTAATAGTGTATAAACCGGAGGTGGTCCTATGACGGCTGAGTTACTAGGAAATCGGTACGAATTGATGGAAGTCATTGGGGTAGGTGGAATGGCTGTTGTATATAAAGCTAAGGATAAACTCCTCAATAGGCTGGTTGCTGTTAAAATATTAAAAAGTGAATTTAACGATAACGAACAGTTTATCAATAAATTTAAAAGAGAGTCTCAAGCAGCTGCAAGTCTTTCACATAACAATATCGTCAATGTTTTTGATGTAGGAGTACAGGATGATAATCACTATATTGTTATGGAATACGTCAATGGAAAAACTTTAAAAGCTTATATTAAAGAACAGGGGAAGCTACCTTGGAAAGAGGCTCTATTTTTAATTAAACAAATTGCATTTGCTTTAGATCATGCTCACAAAAATAATATTATACACAGGGATATTAAGCCTCACAATATCCTATTAAATGAAGATATGATACCAAAGGTAACGGATTTTGGAATTGCTAGAGCCATATCCAGCGCTACAGTAACTTTAGTAGAAGAGACCATGGGATCTGTACATTATATATCACCTGAACAGGCCAGGGGCGGCTTTGTAGATGCCAAATCAGACTTGTATTCTTTAGGAATTGTCTTATATGAAATGCTCACAGGTGAGGTACCTTTTGATAGCGATAATTCTGTTTCTGTAGCGATTAAGCATATTCAAGAAGAAATTTACTTTCCAGAAAGTATTAATGACGTACCGGAAGGATTAATAGATATTGTTTACAAGCTCGTAAAGAAAAATCCTATGGACCGTTATCATAACGCCAGGTCGTTAATTATAGACTTAATAAGCATTCAAAACAATCCTACTTTGAGATTTATGGATGAACCTGATTTGTCTGATGAAACGAAAAAGACCCCTATTATTGAAGATGCTCAATTAGAGGAAAAGAAATCTGAGCCAATTAAAGAAACGCCTAAACCTAAAAGGGGAATGCCAAAACTGGGAAAGAAGCAATTAATTCCTATAGTATTAATTCCAATTATACTGGGTATCATCTTATTTGTTTTAGTCAATGCTTTCAATGTAGAGGAAGTCAAAGTTCCAGAGTTAAGCAGCAAAACCATGGAAGAAGCAATTGAGGTATTACAAAGCTATAAGCTTGACTACAGATTAGAGAGACAAAATAGTTCTAGTGTGCCTATAGATCACGTAATTAAGCAAGACCCTGTAGCAGGCACTATGTTAAAAGAAGGTCAAGAAGTAGTACTTTATATTAGCGACGGGGTAAAACAAGTAAAACTACCTGATGTAACAAGCCAATATGAAGTAGAGGGAATACAAACCCTTGAAAATATGGGCTTTGTAGTCAATGAAGTAGAGCGAAAGTACAATGAGGACTATGAAAAGGGTCTAATTTATGAACAATCACCGGCTCCTGGAACATTGCTAAAAGAAGGGGCCGAAATAAAACTCTATGTTAGTCAGGGTAAAGACTCTGTAGTATTAGATGATCTTTTAGGAAAGACTATAGATGCAGCAAAGGAAATTCTCCTATCAGAAGGTCTTGTTTTAGGAAGTATTAAAGAAGAGATAAGCGATAAGTACGAAAAGAATATTGTTATAAGCCAAGATCCAAAAGCTGGAGTAGAACTACAAAAGAATGCTGTGGTAAATCTTACAATCAGCAAAGGTCTTTTAAAGTCTAAATCCATCAGTATTAACATTGCATCCTACTTGTATGGTGCGGAGGATGATACTGAAAAAGCTGAAGACGAAAATGGAAATAGTGGCGAGAAAGACAAAGAGAAGGAAGACAAAGAGAAGGAAGACAAAGAGAAGGAAGAACCTGAGCAAGTGAAGGTAAAGGTATTTGTAATAGACGATAAGAATGTATCGACTCTTCAATACGAAAACACGCACTTGTCTAATGAGACCATAAATGTACAACTTAAAGGTGTTGGCGTCCAATCTTATCAAGTGCAAATTAATAATACGATATACAATGCTGAAAACATTACTTTTTAAAAAGAGGTAAAAGATGAAGGGAATCATTATTAAGGGTATTGGCGGATTTTATTATGTAAAAACGGAAGAAAAGGTATACGAGTGCAAGGCGAGGGGGATTTTTCGTAAAGATAAGAATAAGCCATATATAGGTGATTATGTAGAGATTACCATAGACGAAAATGAAATAGGCACAATTGAAGAAATTTTTCCAAGAAAAAATGTTTTAATACGACCCCCTATAAGCAATATCACTCAGAATATTGTCGTATCGGCTGTAGTACAGCCAGCTATAAACCTTCATTTCGTTAACAATATTTTAGTGTATTCAGAGCATCTGGATATTACAAATGTATTGTGCTTCAATAAAAGCGAATTGATCGATGATCAACAAAAAAAAGAGATAAAGAAACACTTTATCAATACCAATTACAAGATTCTCTTTACTAGCGTGAAAGAGCAAAAAGGTATAGAAGAGTTAAAAGACGTGCTTCGGGATAATATTAACGTCTTTTCGGGTGCTTCAGGAGTAGGCAAATCTTCATTATTAAACAGTTTGATGCCTCAGAATAAAGCAGCTGAGACAGGAGAAATCAGCAGCAAAATAGAGCGAGGAAAACACACTACACGTCATGTAGAGCTCTTTGAGCTTGAAGAGAATACCTTTCTTGCAGATACCCCTGGTTTTAGCAATATTAACGGAGCCCAAGAAATTGAATTAGAAGAGTTAATGGAGTCCTTTCCCGAGTTTTCTAGCCTTCTTGGACAATGCAAATTTAATTCTTGTGTTCATGATAGAGAACCTAATTGCGCTATTAAAAAAGCTGTAGAAAATGGAGAGATTGCTCAGTCTCGCTACTATAGCTATATTGAAATGCTACATCTAATAAAAGACATGAAGAAATATTGAGGTAAAAATGAAAGCTTTGGTTATTGCAAATGGCAGTATAAAAAATAAAGAATTTTATCATTCCTATGTGCTAAAGGATCATTTTGATTTAATTATTTGTGCAGATGGAGGGTTAAAAAATGCCCTTATTCTCAATCTGACTCCTAATGTAGTAATAGGAGATTTTGATTCTACAGAGGAATCCCTTTTACAGGATGCACAAAATAAAGGGGTAGAGATTATAAGATATCCTGTTGAAAAAGACGCTACAGATACAGAAATCGTCCTCGATTACCTAGTAGAACGCGATTTTTTTCATATTACTATGATCGGTTGCCTAGGAGACAGGGTAGATCACACTTTAGCAAATATTGCTTTACTAAAAAAGCTATTAGCTCAAAAGGTCTGTGGTCGAATTGTTGATGAAAAAAATGAGATATACCTTATTAATGGCAAAATAGAACTTTCTAATAGAAAAGGAAGTACACTGTCTTTAATTCCTTTTTCTGAAGAAGTAGAAGGGGTTACTACCTCTGGTTTATATTATTCACTAAATGATTATAAGATGGTTCAGGCTAGCAGTTATGGAATCAGCAATATTATAATAGAAGATTCTGCGAAAGTAGAAATAAAAAGTGGGGAATTATTGGCAATTATTTCTCGAGATTAAGAACATTTCACCACATTCTTAATAGAATAAAGTAAAAGGGTATAGCGTGGTGAAAAAAATGAGAATAAATAAAAACTTTATTAATTATATCATCTACTGTTTAGTAGTAGTGCTGTTGATTTTACTTCTCCCAGATTGGATATGGTACTTAATATTAATTGGGCTTGTAGGTTTATTAGTATTTTTGCTGTACAAACTCCACGTATTTGATAAATTTATCCGGTAATGGAATATATAAGGTAGTGAAGAGATATGATTAATAGATCAAGTAAAAAGGGAAGTCTATGTATATTTAATGTACATAGACTTCCCTTTTATTCTTTAATAAAAAAGTGCTACTTTTGACCCAAGCTACTGATTTTGTCATTCTGAGCGCCAGCGAAGAATCTTAGACCCGCAAGGAATACATGCAAGCTAGAGACTAGCGATTAAAGAGTTTTAGGCATAAAAAAAGAAAATCCCAAGGATTCTCTTTTTTTATACGATCTCTTAATTATATAGCTCTGTCAACTTTATTAGATCTTAAACATCTTGTGCAGACTAGAACTCTTCTTGGAGAACCGTCAACCACTGCTCTAACCTTTTGTAAGTTTGGATTCCAAACTCTCTTTGTATGTTTAACAGAATGGCTTACTTGATTGCCTGCTACTGGTCCTTTGCCACAGACATGACATACTTTAGACATATTCCTAACCTCCTTATCCGTGCCTTACTTTCAAAGCAATATTATTATAGCATAAGAATTCATATAATATCAATAAAACATTTAAATCATTTCTTTACAATTCATCAAAAAAAAGATAAGCTATTTCAATGTAGTCGGAGAATGTAGGGAAACCTTGCTGTACATAATAACTTGAATAATATTGTAAATTAAATTAGAATATGATTAAAGGTATAAGGAGGAGTTAGGATGGTCGCGA
>CAZVEI010000017.1:3092-10031 GCA_964626295.1 uncultured Alkalibaculum sp. | reverse complement strand
CTCTAAAAGAACAACAGATGGTTTTGTAGAACTTTTAAAGAAGGAAAATCTGAGAAAAGGGGTTAAAATCACACAAGCAGATAAGAAGCTTATCATTGATTTATATGTTATAATCGAGTACGGTGTAAAGATTTCTGTAGTTGCAGAAAATATCATTGATAAAGTAAAGTATTACGTAGAAAAACAAACAGGCATAAAAATAGACAAAATCAATGTTATTGTTGAAAGCGTCAGAGTATAGGGAGGATTACAATGCAAATTAAAGAAATAGATGGGAGTATGCTTAAAGCCATCGTCATTAATGGTGCGGCAAACTTAGAAAAAAATAAAAAAATAGTAGATGATTTAAATGTTTTTCCTGTTCCAGATGGAGATACGGGAACAAATATGTCTCTAACTATACAATATGCAGCAGATGAGCTAAAAAGGACATCTGAGAAAGAACTATCAAAAATAGCACAAATGGCTTCTAGTGGCGCATTAATGGGAGCAAGAGGAAACTCAGGTGTAATTCTCTCACAACTTTTTAGAGGTTTTGCAAAAGGTTGTGAAAACCGAAAAGCCCTAAATACTTTTGGTCTAGCGAATGCTTTAAAAGAAGCTTCTTCCATGTCTTATAAAGCTGTTATGAGACCTATCGAGGGGACGATTTTAACTGTTGCTCGTGAGATGGCTGAATTTGCAGTAGAAAACGCTAGTAAATACAAATATATAGATGAGATGTTATTAGCAGTAATTGAACAAGGAAAAAGCGCGCTTGCCAATACACCAGAGCAACTGCCAGTGCTTAAAGAAGCGGGTGTAGTAGACTCTGGAGGTAAAGGATTACTGTTCATTGTTGAAGGGGCTTATGAGATTATATCAGGAAAATCCATTCCCGTAGAAGTAACAGAGGAGCCACCATCAGTAGGCAAGATGTTTGAAGATCATATTACATCTGTAGAGGATATTACTTTTGGTTATTGTACGGAGTTCATTATATTAAGTGGTTTAGAAGAATCTTCCCTAGAGAGCACATTAAAAGAAAATTTAGCTTCTATAGGAGATTCAGTTATCGTGGTTGGAGACGAGGAAAAGATCAAAGTTCACGTTCATACAGACCAACCAGATCAAGCTTTAAACTGGGCTTTAGAGATAGGACCACTGACAAGAGTGAAAATTGACAATATGAGAGAGCAAGTAGCAAATAATCCTACTCGCAAAGAAAAGAAAGAGGAAAAACCATACGGCTTTATTAGCGTGGCTGCAGGAGATGGATTAGAAGAATTATTCAAAAATCTTGGTGTAGACGAAGTCATAGAAGGCGGTCAAACTATGAATCCAAGCACTCAAGACTTCTTAAATAAAATTGAGCAAATCAATGCGAAGCACATTTTTATATTGCCAAATAATAGCAATATCTTCTTAGCTGCAAATCAAGCAAAGGAAATAAGTGAAGTTCCTATAACGGTAATTCCTACTAAGAGCATACCACAAGGGATTTCTGCCCTTTTGTCCTTTAATATGGAGGCAGATGCAGAAAAAAATGCTGCACAAATGAATGAAGCTACTGAAGAAGTTAAAACGGGTCAAATAACTTATGCTGTTCGGGACACTTCCTATAATTCGTTAGAAATTAAAAAGGACGATATCATTGGCATGTTAGAAAAGGATATTACTGTAGTAGGCCATAATGTTTTTGAAGTGACTAGAAATCTTATTGAGCAGATGGTTGATGAAGATACATCTCTTCTTTCTCTTTATTATGGGCAAGAAATCGAAGAAGAAGAAGTCAATAAGCTAATAGAAGAATTAAAAGAAAAATATTCTGATATTGATATAGAAGGCAACTACGGCGGACAAAGCTTGTATTATTTTATATTATCAGTAGAATAAAAAGTGGAAGGTTTTAAGATGAATCTTAAAGATCCCATTATTAATATAAAGGGGATAGGAAATACAAAAGAAAAATTATTTCATACTCTGGGAATCTATAAAATTGGGGATTTGCTTGAATACTATCCTGTTTTTTATGAGGATCGGACGAAATCCATATGGATAGAAGATGTTATAGATAATCAAAAATCGCTCATAAAAGCTACAATAACAAGCAATCTCGTCGCTCGCAAGATTCGAAATAATTTAAGTATAACAAAAGCAACAGCTAAAGATTCTTCGGGAAACTTTCAAATCGTTTGGTATAATTCTCCTTATATAGGTCGAACGATATTTGTAGGTAAAACCTACTATTTTTATGGTAAAGTAAAGAAATCCTTTCATAATATGCAAATGGAAATGCCAGAAATTTTTGAGTTAGATGCAGAAGATTTATTTGGTTATATTCCAAAGTACTCTTTAACAAAAGGACTAACACAAAAAGATATTCGAAAAGCCATCAAAAATGTCTTTGAAAAGGGTATTGCAGTGGAGGATTATTTATCTGAAGAACTTATAAACAAGCATAAACTCATGGGACTGAAAGAAGCCTATGAGAACATTCATTTTGCAAAAAATCGTGAAGATTTATCTAGGGCAAGGCACCGGCTGATTTTTAATGAGTTTTTAGAAATTCAAATTGCTTTTCGTTCTATGAAAGAAGAAGTGCAAAAAGATCCCTTACCTTTTCTCCTTGACAATAGTATCATGGATAAAATTGAGGAACTATTGAGTCTTTTGCCTTTTCAGTTGTCCTTATCCCAAAAGACAGTTGTAGAGGAATTATATAAAGATATTCGTATAAACAAGCAAATCAATCGCTTAGTCCAAGGTGACGTGGGAAGTGGAAAAACTATTGTAGCAGTTATTATGTTGTTTATATGTTTATTAAATGGATATCAAGGAGTCATGATGGTTCCTACTGCAATCTTGGCAGAACAACATTATGAATACATAAATGATTTGTTTGACAAATTAAATATAGATGCAAAAGTAGGCCTTATGACAAAATTTAAGACTACAAAAGAACGATTGGAATACTTGCGTAAGATTGCTAATGGAGAGTATAATCTTATCGTAGCTACTCATGGTGTATTGCAAGAAGATGTGGGATTTTCAAATCTCGGCATAGTCATTACAGATGAACAGCATCGCTTTGGTGTTAGGCAAAGAAAACAATTGTCTAATAAAGGGAAGGACCCTCATATTATCGTCATGAGCGCAACGCCCATTCCTAGAACGACCTCATTAGTTTTATATGGAGATTTAGAAATCTCTACAATAAATACTCTTCCAGCAGGTAGGAAACCCATAGAGACCTATAGTGTCAACACGGGTTACAGACCCCGGATTCACAAGATGATTTTAAAAGAGATTTCAGCAGGCAGACAAGCCTATATTTTATGTCCTAGCATTGAAACCAATGATAAGATGAATTCTGCAGAGGAAGTTTACGAAAAATGTAGAAATGGCGATTTTAGGGATATACCTATAGGCCTTCTTCATGGTAAAATGAATAGTGATGAGAAAGAAGAGGTTATGAGGGCCTTCTACGAAAACAAGATCAAAGTTTTGATTTGTACTACTGTCGTCGAGGTTGGCATTAATGTGCCAAACGCTACTGTCATCTTGATTGAAAATGCCGAGAGATTCGGTCTTGCACAGCTTCATCAATTGCGAGGACGAGTAGGTAGAGGAGAGCATCAATCTTATTGTGTTTTACTGACAGACAGCAAAAGTCAGAAGACGAAACAGAGAATGGATGTACTCATTCAAAGTACGGATGGATTTTATATTTCCCAGAGGGATTTAGAGCTAAGAGGACCTGGAGACTATTTTGGCTTTCGCCAGCACGGGCTACCAAGTTTTAAATTAGCTGATTTGTCAAAACATCAAAGTATCTTACTACAAGCAAATGAGATGGTGGAATACATTTTGCATTCGAATGAGCACGACCATATTAAGAAAAAGGTTTTGATTGCCTTTCAAGATAAATTAGATCAAATCTCAATGAATTAATGGAGTAGATATGAGAGTAATTACAGGAACAGCAAAAGGAAAAAGACTGCTAGTGCCTAAAGATGAAAGAGTTAGGCCTACAACAGATCGTATAAAAGAAACACTGTTTAATATTATAAATTCATATGTAAGAGATGCTGTAATAATCGACTGTTTTGCAGGTACTGGAGGTATAGGCATTGAAGCCCTAAGTAGAGGTGCAAGACAAGCTTATTTTATAGATAATCACAGGGAGAGCATTCAGCTCATAAAAAAGAATCTTGAAATAACTCGATTGGAACAAAAGGGAACTGTACTTCCTATAGAGACAAGCTCCGCGCTTACTTCTTTAGCACATAAGGATGTAAAAGCAGATATTATTTTTATGGATCCACCTTATCATTTAAATATTATTAGCTCATTAATTGAAATCATAAGTCAAAATACTCTTTTAGCTGAAGACGGAATTATTATTGCAGAACACGATAATGGGATTGAGCTTGAAGATCACATAGGAAGCTTTACAAAAGTGGATCAGAGAGATTACGGAATTACGGTCATGTCCTATTATAAAGAACAAACTTAAGTGAGAAGGTGCATAAATGAATTCAGCTGTATACCCAGGCAGCTTTGACCCGATTACCAATGGACACCTTGATATCATTGAACGTGGGGCAAAAATGGTTGATAAACTAATCGTAGTAGTACTTGTAAACAAGAATAAAAAGCCTATGTTTTCTTTAGAAGAGAGGCTAGACCTAATTGCTAAATCTGTAGCCCACTTGCCAAATGTACAAGTAGATTGTTTCGAAGGTTTACTCGTGAATTACTTGTGCGAAAAAAAAATAAATATCGTTATAAGAGGATTAAGGGCTATGTCTGACTTTGAAAATGAATTTCAGATGGCTTTAATGAATAAAAAATTGTGCAATCACGTAGAAACCATATTTCTAGTTACTAAAGTAGAGTACTCCTATTTGAGCTCTAGTGCGGTTAAAGAGTTAGCTCTGTTTGATGGGGAAATGAAAGATTTAGTTCCTGAATATGTCTATGAAAAAATTATTGAGAAGGTTGAAAGGGGAAAAAGATGAAAATCATTTCATTGCTAAACGAGTTAGAAAGAATTATACAAGAAGCATCCAGCCTACCATTATCATCAAAAGTAATGGTAAATCCTGAGCAAGTATTAGAGATCGTACAAGAGATCATGCAAAATTTACCTGAGGATTTAAAAGAAGCTCAATATGTAAGGGAAGAGCGAAAGAAAATTTTAATCGAAGCCCAAAACGATGCTGAGAGAATTATAAATGATGCTGAGTCTAAAATTAGAGATATGGTAGATGAAAATCAAATCACTCAATCTGCGTATTTAGAGGCAGAAGAAATTAGAAAAAGAGCTGAAGAAATCTCTACAGAAATTAGGCAATCTACAAATGAGTATGCAGATAATATTTTAAGAAAAGTTCAAATGAATTTAAATAGCGTAATAGAGCAAATTGAAGAAAATCGAGATGAATTAAGAGGAAATTAATTATCGCGATCAGTACTTTCTTACTATATTAAAAAAGCGACCTGTAAAGTGTTTTAGGCTTTACTAGTCGCTGTTTTTTTTACGCAAGGCCATGAGCAAAAGGGTGGCAATTGAGAGTAGAACAATGGACTGAAAATAGTAGGATGGATAATTAAAACGCTCAAATGCTTTTCCTACATGGAAACTATTGTATACGCTTAAGGCTGTTGGGTAGAGAAGTTTATAACTTATGACCGCTATAATTGTAGAGAGGATAGATTGTGTGACTTTACCTAGTAAAAACCTAGTATATTTAATATCTGTCTCTACTAAAAAGGAATTGGATTGCATGTGGATTGAAAAACCACTCCAAGCTGTAATTAGAGCGGTGACGGCTACTTTTATTATTAAAGAGTCACTGCATTTACTGATAACATCGATGCCTAATGTAATTTCGAATACGCCGTAAAATAAACCTTTCACTAATTCAGGGCTAAAGTGGAAGAAATTTAGATATTTGTAAAAAAAGTCTGTAAATATATCTAAAATATCTCTAGCATCTAGATAGTGAATGACTATGTTAAAGAATACCATATACCCACAAATTTTGACTACATTCTGCATGGAATCTACAATGGCTGAGTTGATGATGTTTGAAAAATTTGTTGTCTTGAACCTTTTAAAGGTGTTAACTGAAATGTCCTCCTTGTATAGTCCCTTTAGCAAAAATGGATTTAGTATGCTCCCTAAATAATTGGCAATTAGTAGAACGGGAATAATAGCAGTATTGTCAAACATTTGTGTGGCGATGATTCCAATGACGAACGCTGGACCTGTGGAACTGCACATAGCTAGTAGTTTATAGCTTTCATCTAAAGAGGTGACGTTTTCTTTTCTCAAATCAGCTACTAATTTCGCTCCTAATGGATATCCAGAAATATAGCCCATTATAATGGGCAAAATTCCGCTACCTGAAACATTGAAAATCTTATCCATAGGCTTGTTAAAAAAACGCTGAAAGAAATAGGCTATATTTAACTGAAATAACATGCTGCTAAAAATCATATAGGGAAATAAACTCGGCATTACATTGTAAAACCACAGCTCAATCCCTCCAATCACTGATGAAATGGCGAGCTCTGGATCTATAACTAGATTTCCTAACATAAAGAGAATTGCAAAAAGCAATATAAAGCTCGAATTGAATTTGATTTTTAATCTTTTCATACTTTATTGTATTATATTGATTTTGAAATTATTCGTTTGAAAAAGAGTCTTCTATTTATTTACAAAAAGATTTAAGTAATAAAAACTCAAATCTTTAAAAAATCATAATGATCTTGTCTAGGAAACTACAACTAGGGAATAAAATACAGCTTTAGAGAATTTCCGGTTTTCTCCTATAGTCTTCATTAAGTTTTGATGGGTCCGTCACGAGATAATGATAATTTGTAGACAAAATATCTTTTTCTATTGTGTATGTTGTTAACTAATCCTAAGTCTAGTAACATAGCTCC
>CAZVEI010000017.1:0-3082 GCA_964626295.1 uncultured Alkalibaculum sp. | reverse complement strand
TAGTGACTTTATATCCTTTGACACATTTGTGATAATTGGAATACTGCTTTTTTCTCGGATTTCTCTAAGGATTTCTTTGCCCTTGTCATTAAAGGCTAAAACCCTTAAATAAGGTATATAGTCAGGGTTTTTAAATACTTTGTAAACATATTCTTGTTTGTGATCCATGAGTTTATTTACGAGAATTCTTTTAATTCTCGTTTTGGTATACCTCTTGCTTATGATTTGGTCGAGAAGCTCATCTATATCAGTAGATTCAAGCGAAGCTTTTAAAATTCTATTTTCTAGGCCTTCATTTACATCGAAAATCTCTTTTATACTTTCTTTAGAGCTTTTAAGCAGGTCACTTACAATAAGGAGATAGTAATAATTTAAAAAATTATAATTCATTTTTTCTTCGTATAAAGACAATTGTTCTACGGTATCTTTTGGTAGTAGGTTTTCTACATCTTTTATGCTATTTGTCTTTTGAACTTGATTTCGAATATAAGTTGCCCCAGCAAAATTGTTTACAGCTTTTTGCTGGTGGTAACCTGCAAGGAGCCTCTGTATAGCTATAGGTTTTATAGGGCTTTCGAGAAAATAAAGCCACTTCATGTACTCAATAGCTAAAATATTATTTGGGTTAGATAGAATATCTCCTGAACCCTTTAAATAAGCTTCAACCGCATATTGTCTCCCCTTGGCATAGGAAACTCCGCTTTTTAGCCGTTCTTTTAAGATTTGTTTATATTCTTCTGGTTCCTCTATTAATAGCTTAGCTATTTCAAAGATCTTATTTAAATTCGGGTCTTCGCAACCAAAACTAACACAGTCTACAACATTTAAGGCGTGTAAAGTAGTAATGGCTCCATAAGCAAAAATTTCGGCACTTTGGCAGGAGTATACAAAAGGTAGTTCAACTACAAGGTCTAGTCCATTTTGTATGGCAATTCGAGCGCGAAGCCACTTATCCCCTAATGCGGGTTCCCCTCTTTGTAGAAAACTACCACTCATAATGGCCATAGAGTGGGTAGCTTGGCTTTTTTCTAGAGATTCTAAAAGATGATGTTTATGTCCGTTATGAAAAGGATTATATTCGGCAATAATGCTAACTAATTTCAAAAGTTACACCTCAATTTTAATCATAATATAAGAATAATAACGTATATTTTTGTTTTTTTAAAGCAATTTTGTAGATATTATGAAATTTTATGATAAGATAGTATAGTAGAAATATAAGGTGGGAGATGTTAAATTATGAATATTTTAGTCATTAACTGTGGTAGTTCTTCATTGAAATACCAACTTATCGACATGAGCAATGAAAAACTAATCGCGAAAGGCTTAGCAGAAAAAGTCGGCTTAGAAGACTCAATCTTTAGTCACACTCCTGTAGGCAAAGACAAAGTAGTCAAAAATGGTAAATTAAATGATCATCAAGATGCTTTAAATCTCGTAATGGAATCATTAGTAGACAAAGAATGTGGAGTAATCAAATCTCTTGATGAAATCGATGCCGTAGGACATAGAATCGTTCACGGTGGTGAGTATTATTCATCATCTGTTTTAATTGATGAAAAAGTAATTGAAGCTATTGAAAAATGTGTTGAACTTGCACCACTACACAATCCAGCTAATATCTTAGGAATCACTGCATGTCAAAAGTTATTACCAGGTGTGCCTATGGTTGCAGTATTTGATACAGCTTTCCATCAAACAATGCCACAAGAAGCATTTACCTATGCATTACCATATGAATACTATCAAAAATACAAAGTTAGAAAATATGGCTTCCATGGTACTTCTCACAAATATGTTTCTGGTAGAGCAGCTCATATTTTAGACAAGCCAATAGAAGAATTAAAGCTTATCTCTTGCCATTTAGGTAATGGAGCTAGTTTAACAGCTGTTAAGTATGGCGAATCAATTGATACTACAATGGGCTTTACTCCATTAGAGGGTTTAGCAATGGGAACAAGATGTGGAAACATTGACCCATCAATTGTAACTTTCTTACAAGATAAAGAAAACCTTACTGCACGTGACTTAGATACAATCATGAATAAAAAATCTGGTGTATTAGGTATTTCAGGTGTAAGTTCAGACTTTAGAGATATTGAAAATGCAGGTGAGGGTGGAAACGAAAGAGCAAAATTAGCATTAGCTGTATTCATGTACAAAGTAAAAACAGCTATTGGATCTTATGTAGCAGCTATGAATGGTGTTGATGCTATTATATTTACAGCAGGTTTAGGTGAAAATTCAGCTACAAGCCGAAAAGCAATCTGTGAAGGTTTGACTTATTTAGGAATTACAATCGATGATGACAAAAATGGAATGCGTGGCGAAGAAATCATAATTTCTACTCCAGATTCAAAGGTAAAAGTAATCGTTATTCCAACAGATGAAGAAATGGCTATAGCTAGAGATACCAAGGATATTGTAGGAAAATAACACTAAAAATTAAATACAATTCATTCTCTTGACAAAGTATCACATTGAATATATAATTAATTCTGCGAGTTCAGAGGTGATTCTTTGATTATTAACATTTCACATCTTTTAAAAGGGAATATTGACAAAATTGATATCAAAACTCAATTGTATCATCTTTTTCACGAATTAAAAGATGATTCGATTGAGGTAGAAGGTATTCTTTATGTTGAAGATAATGCCCTTAAGGTAGATTTTCAAGTAAAGATGCAGGTACACCTTGTATGTTCCAGATGTATTGAGGAATTTAATTCCCCACTAAATTTACGCATACAGGAAAGTTATGATCTAGTGGAAGATCAAGGGATTTTGCAGAACGCAACAATAGATTTGACAGAACTGTTGAGAGAAAATATCTTACTAAACCTCCCCATAAAACCTTTGTGTGAGGAACATTGCAAAGGTCTATGCGCGGAATGTGGGACAAACTTAAATGTTCATTCTTGTAAATGCAATAATGAACCAGTAGATCCTCGTTTGTCTGTTCTGAAAAATCTATTAAATGGGGACGAATAGGAGGTGTAGAAATGGCTGTACCAAAGGGAAGAGTATCTAAATCTCGAAGAGATAAGAGAAGAACTCACTACAAATTGAGTATTCCAGGTAT
>CAZVEI010000016.1:10048-15730 GCA_964626295.1 uncultured Alkalibaculum sp. | reverse complement strand
TTAGAGCCCTTATTTATGAAGGAGAAACTATTGAAATCCCATCGTCTACGCCTATATATTATTTGTTAAATAATATATCCGAAGAAGTTCACCGCTTTGCCATTACCTATCACAAGAAAATTAGAGGGGATAATATGTTGGCATCAGAACTTAACAATATAGTAGGAGTTGGTCCAGTAAAACGCAAAGCCTTATTAAAACATTTTAAAAGCGTAGAGAATATTAAAAAGGCGTCTACAGAAGAACTTTTGCAGATTGAAGGAATAAATGATAAAATAGCAAGGAATATAGTGCAATATTTCCAGTAACAATTTATACTAAAGTTGAAAGGTGATAAAAATGCTTCTTAAGGAATTTTGCGATAACTTAGATTTAGAAATTGTCTATGATGGAGGCCACGAAGAGGTTGCCATTACCAATAGCAGTATAAATAGGCCTGGTTTGCAGCTATACGGATTTTATAATCACTTTGATGAAGACCGGGTACAAATTATTGGTAAAGTGGAAGACAGCTACTTAAGACATCTCTCACTAGAAGAGAGTAAAGAAAAGATCTCCACCTTTTGCTCTTATTCCTGGCCTTGTTTGATTATAGCATGGGATATTGAGAATGAAGGATTTCTAGAGGCTGCTAAAAAGCATAATAAAATTCTCTTAAAATCTAAACTAAAAACCATGAAGATAATGATGAAGACCATACAGTATTTAGATGACTATTTAGCGCCTAGCATTTCTATTCACGGCGTATTAGTTGATGTCTTTGGTATTGGTGTGCTTATCACTGGTTCAAGTGGGGTTGGAAAGAGCGAGACGGCCCTTGAGTTAGTAAAAAGAGGTCATCGTTTAATTTCAGATGATGTAGTAGATATTAAGAAAGTAAGTGACAACAGACTTTTGGGTACCGCCCCTGAGCTTCTAAAACAATACATGGAGATTAGAGGAATTGGGATTATTGATGTTCGAACATTATATGGTATTGGTGCAGTAAAAGAGTCTGTTGATATCGAAATGTGTATTCACTTAGAACATTGGGAAGCAGAATCCTATTACGACCGATTAGGCATAGATAATCAATATATGAACATCTTAGACGTAGACATAGATAAAGTTACTATTCCCGTTACATCAGGGCGAAATTTGGCTATTATTATAGAAACAGCTGCTCGAAATAATAGACAAAAGGCAATGGGGATTAATTCAGCTCAAGATTTTTTGGATAAGGTAAATAAGGCAACAGGAAATAAAGAGGAGTGATGAAAGGAAATGAATATTGAATTAGATACTCATACCCACACAGTAGCAAGTCTTCATGCGTATAGTACCGTAACAGAAAACGCTGCGGAGGCTGCTCGTAAAAATTTGAAACTACTTTGTATGACGGATCATGGCCCATTGCTACCAGGAGCCCCTCATCCATATTTCTTTGGCAATTTAAAAATAATACCAGAGGAAATTCATGGAGTAAGAATTATAAAGGGGATAGAAGCCAATATTAAAAATTTCGACGGAGATCTAGACTTACCAGAGTATTTAGAAGACAGAATGGAAATCGTCCTAATTGGTTTACATGAAGGAGTGCTTACTCCTGGAACAAAAAAAGAAAATACAAGGGCAGTAGTAAATGCAATGAAAAAAGAATTTGTGGATATTCTCGTCCATCCTGGAAATCCTGCTTATGAATTAGACTATGATGATGTGCTTAAAGCAGCAAGAGATACGAATACCTTTATTGAAATCAACAATAGCTCTCTCTTAGGCAGTAGAAAAGGAAGTAAAGGCAACTGTGAGATGATTGCAGAAAAATGTAGGGACTATAAATTGCCTGTTTCTTTTGGTAGCGATGCACATTTTAGCACTTATGTAGGTGAATTTTCTGTTGTAATAGAAATGTTAGAAGAAATGAATTTCCCAGAAGAGCTGGTTTTAAATACCAGTGTAGATAAATTGTTGAATCATTTAAGAAGCAAAGGAAGAAATGTATAACTTTCTTATATAATATACGAGGAGATGAAACTATGGAAAAGAATCCACTAGTAACAATAACCATGAACAACGGTGATGTAATGAAAGTCGAGTTGTACCCAGAAATAGCACCAAACACAGTAAAGAATTTTATGAGCTTAGTTCATGACAAGTTTTACGATGGACTGATCTTTCACAGAGTCATAAAAGGATTTATGATTCAAGGAGGTTGCCCCCAAGGGAGTGGTATGGGAGACCCAGGATACTCTATAAAAGGCGAATTTAGCGGAAATGGCTTTGCAAATGATTTGAAACACGATAAAGGCGTCATTTCTATGGCAAGGGCAATGAATCCTAATAGCGGCGGTTCACAGTTTTTTATTATGCACGAAAACTCTCCTCATTTAGATGGTCAGTATGCTGGATTTGGCAAAATTGTTGAAGGTATTGAAGTAGTAGATCAAATAGCAAATGTAAAAACAGGCTTTAATGATAGACCAGCAGAAGATGTAGTAATAAAAGAAATGACAGTAGATACTTTTGGTGTAGAATACGATTTACCTGAAAAAATGTAGATAAAAAATCCCTTAAGAGGGATTTTTACATAGCAGTAGGATTTGAGGGGATGTGAATAAGTGGAAAATGTAAAAATTATTACGGATAGTGCTAGTGATTTACCCAGAGAGCTTATAGAACAATATGACATCGATGTATTACCATTAGCTGTTATTGAAAATAATATGGAATACAAAGATGGTATAAGTATTACCCCTGAGGAAGTATTTAATAAAATGCGAGAGGGAATTACTTTTACCACTTCTCAAGTGACTTCACACGATTATTATATAAAATTTGAAGAGTATATTTTAAAAAATCGACCTTGTATCTATATTGCCTTCTCTAGTGAATTGTCTGGATGCTATCAGGCTTCTATTCTTGCAAAAAATCAACTCATCCAGGAATACGGCGAAGAAAAATGTAATATAGCCATTATAGACACAAAGTGTGCATCCCTTGGTTTTGGCTTAGTTGTCTTAGCGGCGGCAGAAGAAGCCAAAAAGGGAAAAAGTTTAGAACAACTTAAAGGTTTCGTTATAGAAAAATCTCCAAAGATGGGTCATATCTTTACGGTCTTTGATTTAAACTACCTTCATAAAGGTGGCCGGCTTAAAAAGAGCGCAGCGATACTAGGAAATCTACTAAATGTTTATCCTATACTTCATGTAGAAGAAGGAAACTTAAAGCTTTTAGAGACTGCAAGAGGGCGTAAAAAGCTATACAAGAGGTTGTTTGAAATCATGAAAGAAAGCGGAGATGACCTTAAAGATGCGACAGTAGGGATTATTCATGGCGATAATGTAGAAGTAGTCGATGAATTAAAAACCATGTTTACACAAGAGTTTGGAACAAACAAATTTATCACTAGATCTGTAGGGGCCGTAATAGGAGCCCATACAGGGCCTGAACTTATTGCTTTATTTTATGATAAAAAATGACATCGCTTGCGATGTCATTTTTTAGTTCTGCCTTCTATGTTGTAAGTTCTAAGTAAAAGCATAGACCCTAGCTACTGCTCTAGTCATTCTAGGGCGAAGCGAAGAATCTAAGACCCTAAGTCTCGACCTTAGCATCTTGATTTCTTGCTTCACAAATAACTAGCGTTTAGCGACCAGCTGCTTTATTTCTAAGTTTTTCTCCGATTTCCTCATAACCAGGCTTTCCTAGTAAGCCGAACATATTCTTTTTATAGGACTCTACTCCTGGTTGGTCAAAAGGATTTACTCCTAAGATATATCCGCTTAATGCGCAAGATTTTTCGAAAAAGTAGATTAATTTTCCTATTGAATGTGGAGTTTGGTCTGGAATGTTAATAATAATATTAGGAACATTGCCATCTAAATGGGCGTATAAAGTACCTTTCATAGCCTGTTGATTGACGTAGTTCATGCCCTTGCCTTTTAAATAATTTAAACCATCTAAGTTATCATCATCCATAGGCACTTTTAAATCAATTTTCGTATTTTCAATATTGATAATAGTCTCAAATAAATTCTTTCTTCCATCTTGTATGATTTGACCAAGAGAATGAAGATCTGTAGAGAAGTTTACAGATGCAGGAAATATTCCCTTTTGGTCTTTTCCTTCGCTTTCTCCATAAAGTTGTTTCCACCATTCAGAAAAATATTGCATACTAGGTTCGTAGTTGATTAAGATTTCTGTACCTTTTCCTTTTTGGTAAAGTATATTTCGAACAGCAGCATAAGCGTAGCAAGGGTTGTTCATATCTTCGCCCTTAAATTCATCTGCGCCTTCTTTGATACCTCCTAGAAATTTATCTATATCAATGCCAGCGCATCCAATTGGAAGTAAGCCTACTGGAGTACATACAGAATATCGTCCGCCTATGTCATCTGGAATGATAAAAGAAGTATAGTCTTCGTTATCAGCCATAGTCTTAAGGGCTCCCTTTTGAGCATCTGTAGTTACATATATTCTCTTTGCAGCTTCCTCTTTGCCATATTGTTTAATGAGCATATCTTTAAAAAATCGGAAAGCAATTGCAGGTTCTGTTGTAGTACCTGATTTTGAAATCACATTGACGCTAAAGTCTTTGCCCTTTATAACATCAAATAAATGTTTTAAATAAGTAGGGCTTATATTTTGACCTGCAAAGTAAACTTTAGGCGATTTTCTTTGTTCTTGATCTAACTCGTTGTAGAAAGTATGAGTAAGCGCTGTAATAACAGCCTTTGATCCAAGATAAGAGCCACCTATTCCTATGACGATAAGCACTTCTGAATCACTTTTTATTTTTTCAATAGCTTTTTTTACCTTATCTATTTCTTCAATGCTTATATGATCAGTATAGTCTACCCAACCGATAAAATCATTTCCAGCTCCAGTGCCATCTTTTAATAACTTATCCGCTGTTTGAACTACAGGTAAAATATTTTCTAATTCATGTTCTCCAATAAATGAGTTTGTGTAATCTACATAACTTAACATATTTATTCCTCCGTTTTTTGTATATAACATTTGCTATATTCTTATTATAACTACTTTTTATTTAAAAAAGATAGCAAATATGGTAACATTAATATAAAGAGGAGGTTAAACATGGATTATAAAATTGTTGTAGGAAGTAGTTGTGATTTTGATGAAAAGTATGGAAAGGAGATTCATTATTCCAAAGTTCCCTTTATAATTAATATAGATGAAGTAGATTATGTAGATGATGAGAACTTTACTGTTGGAACAATTATCCAAAAGATGAAAGAATCAGTTGGTGCTATAAAAACAGCCTGCCCTTCTCCAAACGAATTCCTAGAGAAGTATAAAGGAAATGAAAATATTTTCGTGGTAACCATTTCGTCTAAGTTAAGCGGCACATACAATAGCGCTATGACAGCAAAGAAATTGTATATGGAACAATTTGAAGATAAGATGATACATGTTTTCGATTCTTTAACTGCTGCTATTGGAGAGACAATGATTGCCATAAAAATAAAGGATTTAATCGATGAAGGCGATGGAGCAAAAGAAATGATTGCAAAAGTAGAACAGTATATATCTGAACTGAAGACAATGTTTGTACTAGATAATTTAGATAATTTAATGAAGAATGGCCGATTGAGTAAACTAAAAGGAAGGTTTGCCCAATTTCTTCACATCAAGCCAATACTTTCAGAAGATGGCTATGGTGAAATTAAAATGATTGAT
>CAZVEI010000016.1:9766-10038 GCA_964626295.1 uncultured Alkalibaculum sp. | reverse complement strand
CTCAAAAAATTAGTGGATCAAATCGAAAAACAAGGTATTGTAAGTGAAAATAAAAAATTAGGAATTGCTCATTGCAATGCTTTAGAAAGAGCCTTATACGTAAAAAAGCTTATTGAAGAAAAATATAATTTCAAAGAGATTATTATTACGGAAGTTAATGGCTTAAGCGCAGTTTACGCAGATGATGGTGGGATTATCATCGCTTACTAGTTCTAAGTTCTAAGTTCTATGTTAGTAAGTCACCAAGGTGACTTACTAACATAGAACTTAGA
>CAZVEI010000016.1:0-9756 GCA_964626295.1 uncultured Alkalibaculum sp. | reverse complement strand
TATTGGTCGACGGTTTTGGTAATGTCTTTTCTACCGATGCAGGGACTATATTCGATGACCCTATTGTGAATAGAATCAATATGATCTAATAGCTTTCCTAAGCCGTTAATAGTTGGATACTCTGGAGAAGGAGTTACAGAAGCGTGTATACCTAGTTCTTGGTAAAGAAGCTTGTCTAAGTTCCTCAGCTGGGCACCTCCACCTGTTAGGATAATGCCATTAGAGGGTATATCTGCCACACTTTCTGGAGGGCAACTTTCTATAACGGCTTTAATACTAAAACAAATCTTTTCAATAGGAATTTTAATGGCTTCATAAATTTCTTGATTGCTCATACTAAGGTTAATGGGAAGCCCACGAGTTAAATCCTGCCCTACGACCTCCATAAATTCTTCTTCTTTAATAATTACATTTGCCAACTGGATTTTTAAGTTCTCGGCAGTCTTAGGTTTGAAGATGTCTTCTACTAGACTGACTGCATCTGCGATTACATCTTTGACAAGTACTACTTTTTTTGCTCCTGATTCATTAATGACTTCTTCGATTCATCTGCTTTCTACTTGAGTGATCATACTTGGAATACCTACGACGACATAAGCTTTTGCAAAAGCTTTCGAAAAACGATTGCCCTCTTTGGTGTGCTCAATTATCATTTTTAACATTCGAATAGCTACGTCAAATTTATCGATGCTACCGTACTTTAAAGGTCTTATTACGCTAATATTTGTAGGAGTTTTGCCAGTCATTTCTTGAGATTCATTACCTACGGTAAGTACTTTATTGATATTATTGTCTATAGAAACTACAGAAGGCTCTTGAAAAATAATTCCTTTTTCTTTTGAGTAAATTAATGTATTGGACGTGCCAAAATCTATTGCGATGAGTTTATTCATATAGACTCTTTCCTTTCAAAAAACAACAGTACTATTATTCTTCCATTGTTTTAAAAATTTATAACTTTTATGAGCAATCTGCGAGAAGAAATAGGGACAATCTGCGTTAAAGAAATTAAAGCAAAATAATATATGAATATAAATTTATGGTATAATATTCGAATAAGCAGATTGGCTCGCAGAAATCAGGATATTTTCCGTGCTTGCACGAGAAAATGTGGTGATTTCTATGAGCAAGTGCCAATGACCGAAGCTGCGGAGCGGCTGAGGCAATCTGCGGCTTATTTCTGATACACTAACTACGGGAGATAATAAGATGATTTGTGGAACAGGTATCGATATTATTGAAATAGATCGAATTAAAAGGGCTGTTGAAAGACATCCTAATTTTTTAAATAAGCACTTTACTGAGGTGGAGAATCTATATTTCATGTCTAAAAAAAATAGTCCTCAATCTATATCTGGATATTTTGCAGCAAAAGAGGCAGTGAGTAAAGCACTTGGGACTGGTTTTCGTAGCTTTCGATTTATAGATATTGAAATTGAAAAAGATTCGCTTAACAAGCCTTTTGTAAATTTATATGGTAATGCCAAAAAAATTGCCCAGGAAAAGCACATTGGCAATATTCATTTATCTATTTCTCATTCCAGAGAATATGCAGTTGCCCATGCGATTGCTAAAATAGAAAGGTTGGGATTAAATGAAAATCTTATCGACTACTGAAATGAAGAGAGCTGACGCTTATACTTGTCAACTTGAGGGGATTACGTCTACAGAATTGATGGAGAGAGCTGGAACAAGTCTTTATCGTTGTCTATTAGAAGAAAGAGAGCTTACCTTAGATCAAGACAAAATCGTCATACTTTCTGGAGTAGGAAATAACGGTGGCGATGGATTAGTCATAGCTCGTAATCTTATGAATGATGGCTTTAATGTGATCGTGGTCCTAATTGGAAAGGTAGCAGCTATGACGGAAGAGACAAAGGAGAATCTAGACAGGCTTACTACATTAAATGCGAAGATCTTCTACTATGAAGAGGAAAGATTTTACCCCCAATTTGAAAAAATCATAGACGAATCCACATTAATTGTAGACGCAATATTTGGCATCGGGTTAAACAAAGAGCCTAGAGGAATCTTTCAAAGAGTTATAAAAAAAATTAACGAGAGTACTGCATATATTGTTAGTATCGATATTCCGTCTGGTTTAAGAGGGGACAATGGTATAGTAGCTGGGCTTTGTGTAGAAGCGGATTTGACTATGATCGTAAACAATTATAAAATAGGTAATTTATTAAATGACGCTAAAGATGTTCAAGGAAAAAAAATTTTATTAGATATCGGTATTGTAGAAGACGAAATTAAGTCTAATAAACACTACCTAGACCTTTCCTGTTTACTACCAATGCCAAAGAGAAAAAACAACAGCCATAAATACAATTATGGTAGTGTACTAGTTCTTGGTGGTAGTGACTTCATGACAGGGGCACCTATTATGAGTGCATATTCTGCTTTGCGTACAGGCTCTGGTTTATCGACCATTGGAATCCTAAGTAAATACGTTCACAGAATGAATAACATTCATCCAGAAATCATGATTAGAGATTATGAAGGAGAAACGGAGTTTTTGGAACTTCTCGTTAAGAAGAATGTTATTGCTTTTGGGCCAGGTTTAGGGAGAAAGGACTCCTATGACCAATTGCTAGAGACATTAATAGAAAAAAAGATTCCTATGGTAATCGATGCAGACGGAATTTATTATCTTCAATCCGTACTACAAGAGGGAAAAGATTATAGCCATATCATCATTACACCTCATGCAGGTGAATGTTCAAATTTATTAAGGGTAGACTGTGATGCCATCGCCAATGATTCTGTAACTTATGTGCAAAAGCTAGCAGATAAATTTGGAATGACTGTTGTCTTAAAAGGCCCTTGTACGATTATAGGTAATAGAGAAGAAATCTATTTTTGTGAACAAGGAAATCCTGGAATGGCAACAGCAGGGATGGGAGACGTACTTACAGGAATCATTGCAAGCTTAGCTGGCCAGGGTTTTGCACCTCTTGAAGCCGCTAAAATAGGCGTATATCTTCATTCTTTATGCGGAGATTTATGTGCTAAAGACCTAGGGCAATACGCTATGGTCGCTACAGATTTATTGAAGTATTTACCTTTAGCTATAAATACATTATTACGGAAAGAATGACCTAGAGTCTGTAAAATAGCCACCAGAAAACTAAGCCTAAAGTGACTCAAGAGAAATGCATAAGCGGTAGTGGCTGGCGGTGCTAGCTAATGACTGATTATTAAGACTATAAAAGAAAGTTGTGTGATGTAGATGAGTAAGTATTGGAGTGATTTGACAAAGAAGTTAGAGCCATATACTCCAGGGGAGCAGCCTAAGAATAAAGAGTATATTAAATTAAATACAAATGAAAATCCATATGGGCCATCTCCTAAAGTTATTGAAGCCTTAAAAGATGCAGTAAATGACAGCCTAAAACTGTACCCAGATTCAAATGGAGATGAGTTGAGAAAAATCATTGCAGGCTATTATGGATTAAAGGATAATCAAGTCTTTCTTGGAAATGGTTCTGATGAAGTTTTAGCTTTTTCTTTTATGGCCTTTTTTAATCCAGATAAACCCATTCTTTTTCCAGACATCACTTATAGCTTTTACAAGGTTTATGCCAATATATACAATATTTCTTATGAAGAAGTGAAATTAAATGAAGATTTTTCTGTTCCAATAAATAAACTGTATCATTCAGAGGGCGGTGTGGTTCTTCCTAATCCGAATGCGCCTACAGGTATATACTTAACTCTAGATAAAATTGAAGAGATACTGCAATTTAATAAAGAAAAAGTAGTTATAATTGACGAAGCTTATATTGATTTTGGTGGAAATAGTGCAGTAGAGCTAATTGATCAGTATCCAAATCTTTTAGTAGTGCAGACTTTGTCTAAATCTAGATCTTTAGCAGGTCTTCGGGTGGGATTTGCTTTAGGACACAAAGATTTGATTTTAGCATTAAATCACGTAAAAAACTCTATAAACTCTTATCCTCTTGACCGACTAGCATTATGCGGAGCGGTGAAGGCTATAGAAGATGAAGAGTACTTTCAAGAAACGAAAAGTAAAATTATTGCAACTCGTGAAAAGGTAAGTCAGGAACTAAAAAATATGGCTTTTATAGTGGTTCCATCCTCAACTAATTTTATTTTTATGAGCCATCCTAAAATTCAGGCAAATGAACTGCTTCATTCTTTAAGAGAACGAGGTATATTAGTAAGACACTTTAATCACACTAGAATTGACAATTACCTAAGAATTACCATAGGTAGTCAGGAAGAAATGAATGCTTTTATCCATGTTCTGCGGGAAATAGTCCCTGCCTAAGTCTTATAAAGTAAACAAAATCCTTTCATTGGAATATATTAATATGAAATGTCATATCCAATGAAAGGATGAGTAAGGTGGATAAGAAAAAAACTTTAAACTTGTACGACTTTGGTTGTACTCCAGCCATGGAAAGAATCAATAGTGCATTAGATACGTTGCAACATGATGAAAGCTTAATTGTCAATTGCAATACCCCTTGTGTGTTCGGGAAAATCAGGAGAATGTGCATGGAAAAAAACTACCGTTTAGAAATATACAGAATAGATAAGAATACTACTAGATATATTATTTTGCTACAAAATGTATAACACAATATATGATGTTATTATTATAGGCGGTGGACCAGCAGGCTTAACCGCAGGGATATACTGTGGTCGAAGCGGGCTAAATGTCTTAATTATTGAGGAAGAACTTGTTGGTGGTTTGGTCAATAAGAGTTATCATATCGGAAATTATCCTGGATTTCCTCATGGTATCAATGGTGTAGATTTAATGAATGAGTTTTATGAGCAAGCGGCTCATTCTACTGTTCAATTTCAATATGAATCTGTACAGCGCTTGCACATGAGCAGATCAATCAAAGTAGTCGAGACGAATAATAATGTCTACAATACCTATGCAGTGATTCTAGCCACAGGTGGTCAGCCAAAAAGAGTTGGTGCCATTAATGAAGATTACTTTATTGGGAAAGGCATCTCCTTTTGCACCGTTTGTGACGGGAGTGAAACAAAGGGCAAGAAAGTATTGGTGATTGGAACAGGGGATAGTGCAGTCGATCAATCTATTTTTCTTGCACAATTTGCAGAATCCATTGTGATTTCTAGTATCAATTCTGTAAATCAAATGGATTGCACAGATAAGGATAAATTAAAAATGTTGCCAAAGGGTAAAGTAAAATTCCTTTGGGATACAAGAGTGCATGCGTTTTTAGGTGGAGATTATCTAACGAAAGTAATGCTCCAAGATAAAAATACAAAAGAGTACCTTGAAGTGATGTGCGATTATTGTTTTGAATTTATCGGATTTAGCCCAAATACTCGACTAGTCAAAAATTTTGTTCACGTGAACCAAGAAGGTGGAATCATCACAAATGAGAAGATGGAAACATCTTGTCCAGGTCTATACGCCATAGGTGATGTGAGAAATAAGGTGCTCAAACAATTGACTACAGCTACAGCAGATGGAGCTATTGCGGGAAATGAAGTGAGGAAGTATGTCGAACAAAAGAATATAAAAGTTTAATATAAAAAGAAATCATATATTTACAAAAGAAGAGGTGGAAGGCATGCATGATAAAGGCTATGTTCGGATAGCTACGGTTACACCTATAATAAAAGTAGCAGATTGTGAATACAATAAATTGCAGATTATTCAAACCCTTGAAGAAGTAATCAAAAAGGATGTAGAGATTGTGGTGTATCCAGAATTATGTGTAACTGGGTATACTTGTGGAGACTTATTTTATCAAGATATTTTGCTAAATAAAGTTGAGGAATCTGTAAAAGAAATTTGCGATTTTCTCTCTCCACATCCTTTAATGGTGGTTATTGCAGCTCCTGTTCGAGTAAAAACTCAAATTTATAATTGTGCTATCGTTATCAATAAAGGGGAAATCTTAGCCATAATACCTAAGAAATACTTGCCTAATTCAGGTGAATTTTATGAAAAAAGATGGTTTGCAAGTGGATTTAATATAGATAGTAATGAAAAGATCTCTTATTGCGGACAAGATGTGTTATTTGGCTGCGATGTTTTATTTCAACATGCTACTTACAAGCCACTGATTGTAGGTGTTGAAATTTGTGAGGATTTATGGGCGCCTATTCCACCAAGCAGCTATTATTGTCAAGCAGGTGCCACTCTTGTACTAAACCCGTCTACAAGCAATGAAGTAGTTGGTAAAAGCCAATATAGAAAAGCCTTAGTTGAACAACAATCAGCAAGAGGCATATTAGCTTATGCATACGTATCAAGCGGATTTGGAGAATCTACTACAGACTGTGTCTTTGGGGGGCATGGACTTATATGTGAAAATGGCGTGCTCTTACAAGAAAGCGATAGGTTTTCTTATGAATCTACGATAACTATAGCAGACGTAGATATCGATAAAATTAATCACGATCGTTTAAGATCCACGTCTCTAAGGGAACATCTCAGAAATAGGGAAGAAAACTATGAGTTTGTTTCTTTTACTACAAAAGATGTGCAACATGATTTAATGCGAGATGTTCAAGCTCATCCCTTTATACCAAGTGATGAACAGGCTAGAAATAGAACTTGCCAAGAAATCTTTAATATTCAAACAATGGCATTAGGAAAAAGATTAACTCACATAGGTTTTCCTACAATGGTAATAGGCATATCAGGAGGCTTGGATTCGACTCTAGCCTTACTAGTGTGTGCTAAAACCTGCGATGTGTTGAACCTTGACCGCAAAGATATTTTAGCAGTGACTATGCCAGGTTTTGGCACTACAGACCGAACGTACAATAATGCTATAACACTTATGAAAAAATTACGGGTTTCAACAAAAGAGATTTCCATTAAAGATGCTTGTATTCAACATTTTAAAGACATTGAACACAGTATTGATCAGCATGATATAACTTATGAGAATGCACAAGCTCGTGAAAGAACTCAAATATTAATGGATTTAGCCAATAAAAGTAGCGGTATTGTGGTAGGTACAGGAGATTTGTCTGAATTAGCTCTCGGGTGGGCAACATATAATGGAGATCACATGTCTATGTATGGAGTTAATGCTGGCGTGCCGAAGACTCTAGTTCGGTATTTAGTTCAATGGATTGCAGATATTCATGAAGATACAGAAATAAGGGCTATTTTAAGCGATATCTGTAATACCCCTGTGTCTCCAGAGTTGCTTCCGCCAGATGAAAGTGGAAAAATCGCACAGAAGACTGAAGATTTAGTAGGGCCTTATGAATTGCATGACTTTTTCTTGTTCAATGTAATTCGCTATGGTTACTCTCCTAAAAAAGTGTACTATTTGGGAAAGATTGCTTTTCATGAACAGTATAGTGATGAAGTCATATTAAAATGGTTAAAGAATTTCTACAAGAGATTTTTCACACAACAATTTAAAAGATCTTGTATGCCTGACGGACCTAAAGTAGGTACGGTTAGTTTATCTCCAAGAGGAGATTGGAGGATGCCAAGTGACGCATCAAATGCTATTTGGATGAAGGAACTAGAAGATCTGTAATAGGTGAGAAAATGGAGGATATAGATGGAAAAACAGAAATTAGAGTTGCTTCTTAAGAGCTTTTTAACCCTAAAAACCCAAGAAGAGTGTTTGGTTTTCTTAGAAGATTTATGTACTATTAACGAAATTGAAGATATGTCTCATAGAATAGAAATAGCAGATTTGCTAAATAGGGGAAAAACCTTTAATGAAGTTCAAGATTTAACTGGAGCAAGCTCTACTACTGTAAGCAGAGTGAGCAGGTGTTTAAAGCATGGAGAAGGTTATAAAACTGCATTAGAGCGAATATCTCATATGGAATCTTAAGTAGCTGTGAAAGAGATAAGCATATCTGTTAGAGAATTAGTAGAGTTTACTTTGAGAAAAGGTAATATTGATTTTCGTTATACAGGACGACAAAGAGGTGCACAAGGAACAAAAGCTCATCAGCGCATCCAAAAGAAATACAAAGAAGGCGACCTTTCAGAGGTAAGCATATCGAGAACAATTGAATACAAGGATATGAATATAACCTTACAAGGAAGAATGGATGGCATTATTTTTGAAGAAGGAAAAGTAATCATAGATGAGATTAAGAGCACAAGAATGCCTTTAGATGAAATTGATGAGGATTTTAGTGAGGTTCACTGGGCACAAGGAATGGTCTATGCCTTTTTGTATTCTTTAGAAAACCATATAGAAGAAATTTCTGTTCAATTGACCTATTACCAGTTAGAGTCTAAGGAAGTAAAAAAGCTTATGAGAAGCTTTGATTACGAGGATTTAAAGGTATATGTCTACGAGAAGCTAATTAAAAACTATATTAAATGGGCAATTATGATTTACCAGTGGCGAGAGTTTCGAGATGAGAGCATTCGTACTATTTCTTTTCCTCACGACAGATATAGGGTAGGGCAAAGAAAATTGATTATTTCGATTTACAAGACCATACAAGAAGGGAAGAAGATCTTTGTCAATGGACCCACTGGAATTGGAAAGACCATATCTACGCTTTTTCCGTCTATTGTATCTATAAAAGAAGGGGATGTAGACAAGATCTTTTACCTTACATCAAAGAATACCCAGAGGCAGGTTGTAGAATCTACTCTTAATCAATTATTAGAGGCCCAGTTAAAAGTAAAGTATACTTCCCTTACGGCAAAAGAAAAAATATGCTTTAAAGAACAAACAATGTGCAATCCAGAATACTGTGAGTATGCAAAGGGACACTTTGACCGTTTAAATGACGCCATAAAAGATATTTTTACAAATGAAGATACTTTTACTCAGAAGATTATTTCGGAGTATGCTCAAAAACATAGAATTTGTCCTTTTGAATTTTCTTTAGATTTGACTTTATGGAGTGATTTAGTCCTTTGCGATTACAATTACATTTTCGATCCTAGGGTTTCGCTAAAGCGGTTTACAGAGGAAAAAGGAAAATACGTCTTTTTAATCGATGAAGCTCACAACCTAGTAGATCGGTCTCGAGATATGTACTCTGCTGAGCTTGGTAAAAAGCAAGCCTTAAGTCTTCAAAAGTTAATTGGTAAGAACCACCCTTTGTACAAGTCTTTGGGCAAAATCAACAAAGCCTTTATTGCTATACGAAAAGATGAAGAGTTTGACCAAGAGAATCTGCCACAAGACCTTGTGAATAGTGTCAACGAATTTATTTACAAAGGAGACAAATGGTTGGCTCAGCACAATAGCAAAGACTCCTTTTATGATGAGCTTTTGCAATACTATTTTGAAGTAAATAATTTTATCCGCATAGGAGAATACTACGGGGAAAATTATAAAGTCATAAAGAGTAAAAATAAAGATGAAGTCATTATAAAATTAGTATGCCTTGACAGTTCCTCATATATTAAGCAAAGTGTGGAAAATGGAGTGTCTTCTGTATTTTTTTCTGCAACATTGTTGCCTATGAATTATTATATTGAATTATTAGGCGGGCTCATTAATGAAGACTATCACATGATTTTAGAATCCCCATTTCCAGAAGAAAACGCCTGTATTATGATATGCGATCAAATAAGTACTACCTATAAAAATAGAGAAAACAGTTACGAAGATATTTGCCAGTATATTTACCATACCATAAAAGCAAAAGAAGGCAATTATATGATATTCTTCCCTTCTTATGAATACATGGAAAAAGTACACGCGATATTTGTTGAAAATCACCTAGAAGTAGAAACAACAAAACAATCTAAATCTATGACAGAGTCAGAGAGAAAAGAGTACATAG
>CAZVEI010000015.1:6954-15844 GCA_964626295.1 uncultured Alkalibaculum sp. | reverse complement strand
GAAAACAAAAATATTGGGGAATTAAAGGCCTACTTAAATTGTATTGATGTATCAAAAGAGATCAGTGAGATTTTATGCCAAGTTCCTATGCTCTTTGGGAAATTTGAAGACACTATAAATAAGGCAAAGAATTTATGCATTAATAAAAAAATGATTACTTCTTTAAAAACAATGGAAGAAACGTATGAAATCATAAAATCCTATGGTTATGAAGATCATATATTTATTGACTTAGGCTTTACCAATCAATTTAATTATTATTCTGGTTTAATCTTTAAGGGATATATTAATGGCATTGGAGAGGCCATACTCTCTGGGGGAAGATACGACACACTATCCTCTACTTTTGGCGTAAATCGACCAGCTAGTGGCTTTGGTATTAATATAAGCTTGCTTATGGATGCTTTAATAAATACATCTGATGAAAAAGACGATTTTAATATCCTCTTCTTATATGATGATGGCAAAAGAAGAGAATCTTTAAATTTAGCCAGAAAGCTTCGAAATCAAGGAATTATCGTAGATTATATTCACAGTTCCCTTGAAGACGGTATAAAAAAGGATAATTATAAATATATCTTAAAATGTATAGATAACTCTCTTGAACTTTCTACTAAAACAGATAAAGAATTATTACGTGAAGAAGAGGTTTTAAGTAAATTAAAGGAGGCCAAATTATGTATTTAAATATTGCCTTGGCAAAAGGCCGAGTAGCTAAAACAGCTATGGATAATCTCATTTCTTGTGGCTTTCAGTTTAAGGATTATTCTCTAGAGAGCAGAAAACTTATTTTTTCTGATGATGAAAAAAAGGTCAAAATAACCTTAGTCAAATCACCTGATGTACCTGTATATGTTGAAAAAGGTGCTGCAGATATTGGCATTGTAGGTAAGGATATTTTATTAGAAGAAAATTACAATGTATATGAACTCTTAAAGTTAAAAGTAGGCAAATGCAAAATGTGCATTGCTGGCTTTAAAAACCAGATACCAGATTATTCTAAAAAGGTTATAGTAGGAACAAAGTACCCTGTAATTACCAAAAACCACTTCGATCAAATAGGTGTTTTAACGGATATCGTCAAATTAAATGGCTCTGTAGAATTAGCTCCTATTGTAGGTTTATCGCATATTATTGTAGATATAGTAGAGAGTGGAGGCACTCTAAAAGAAAATGGATTAGTAGTACATGAATCTATACTAGATATTAGCGCTCGATTAATTGCCAATACAGTGAGTCTAAAGACAAAGTTTGATCAAATCCAAAAGGTTATTGACTCTTTAGATCCCATCATAGAAAGAGGGCCTGTAAATGAATAAGTATTTTCTAAAGGCACAAGATCTTACTCAATCTAATATTGATAAGATTTTAAATAGAGTGGAAGATGAAAACAATAAAGTAGAAGTTGTTGTAAAAAACATCATAGAAGCGATTAAAAAAGACGGAGATACTGCTTTAATCTCCTACACAAAAGAGTTTGACAAGGTAGAATTATTTCAAATCAGAGTAACAGAAGAAGAGATTGAGGAAGCCTTTGATCAAACAGAACCAGGTTTTATTAAGGTTTTAGAAGAGGCAAGAGATAATATTACGCAATTTCACAAGTGCCAAATTCAAGAAACATGGAAAAAGGAATTTTCTAGTGGTGTTATCTTAGGTCAAAAGGTTACCCCTATTCCTAGGGTTGGCTTATACGTACCTGGTGGCAAGGGAGGATACCCTTCAACCGTTCTCATGGATTCTATTCCCGCAATCGTTGCAGGTGTAGATTCTATTGCCCTAATTACTCCACCAAATGCAGATGGTAAAGTTAATCCTGATATCTTAGCAGCAGCTCGTGTTGTGGGCATTACCGAAATATACAAAGTAGGTGGAGCGCAAGGTATCGCTTCCCTTGCTTATGGTACAGAAACCATTTCACCAGTAAATAAAATTGTAGGTCCAGGAAATATTTTCGTAGCTACGGCAAAAAAACAAGTCTTTGGTAAGGTAGATATTGATATGATTGCTGGACCAAGTGAGATATGCATCATAGCAGATTCCTCTAATAATCCTTCTTTTATTGCGGCAGATATGCTCTCTCAAGCAGAACACGATGAAATGGCAAGTTCCTTCTTAATTACTACAGATGAATCTCTTGGAGATAAAGTATCTCTTGAAGTAGAAAAGCAATTAGGGCTTCTTCCACGTAAGGAGATTATCAAACAATCCATACAAAACAATGGCAAAATATTTGTAGTAGAGACTTTAGACGATGCTATTAAGTTATCTAATATCATCGCTCCTGAACACTTAGAGATTATGGTAGAGGAAGCTTTTAATTACCTAGATTCTATTATAAATGCAGGTGCAATCTTTCTTGGAGAGTATACTCCAGAACCTGTTGGGGATTACTTTGCAGGGCCAAATCATACACTACCTACCTCTGGAACAGCAAAATTTTCTTCTCCATTAGGCGTATACGACTTCGTAAAAAAAACTAGTATTATTTCCTATGAAAAGAAAAGCTTAGAAAAAGTGAAGGAGCAGGTCACTCAATTTGCACAAAGAGAAGGTTTTGATGCTCATGCTAATACCATTAAAATCCGATTTGAAGAAAATTAAGGAGATTTACTTATGAGAAAGAGTACGATTAAACGACAAACAGAAGAAACAAGTATATCCTTTTCTATGATTCTCAATGGAAGTGGAAAGTGTAATTGCACAACTGGAATTGGATTTTTTGATCATATGATGAACCTATTTGCAAAACACAGCTCGTTTGATATTGACTTGTCTTGTAATGGAGACTTAGAGGTGGACAATCACCACTCAATTGAAGATATAGGAATTGCTATGGGGAGTGCTTTAAAAGAAGCCTTAGGAAATAAAGGTGGCATTAAAAGATATGGTACATTTTATTGTCCAATGGATGAGGCCTTGACGCGAGTGTCTTTGGATTTAAGCGGAAGAGGATATCTTGTCTATCAAGTAGAACTTAGTCGCGATTACTGTGGGGATTTTGAGACGGATTCTTTAAAAGAATTTTTATACGCCTTTGCTATAAACGGTGGTTTAAACTTGCACATAAGCAATTTATATGGAGAAAATACCCATCACATTATCGAGTCTATTTTTAAAGCCTTAGGGAGGGCTTTAAGAGAAGCTTGTGAGATTATAGATGCAAGTGGAGCAATCCCTTCTACTAAGGGTACATTATAAGGAGGATAAAATGATAGCGGTTGTTGACTATGGAGTAGGAAATCTAAAAAATGTATATACTGCCTTAAATAAATTAGACTTAGATGTGATGATCACTTCGGATCTTTATAAAATAGATGATGCAGATGCCATCGTATTGCCTGGTGTTGGCGCCTTTAAAGATGCTATGGACAATTTAATCAAATACGATTTAGTCTCGTCTTTAGAGAAAAATGTAAAAAAGGGAAAGCCTCTATTAGGTATTTGCCTAGGCATGCAATTGTTATTTGAAAAAAGCTACGAAGACGGTTCTTGGGACGGCTTAAGTTTTTTAGAAGGAGAGGTTGTTCGTTTTTCAGATGACGTAAAAGTACCCCACATGGGTTGGAACGATTTGTGTAGAAACAAGGATCATAAATTAATCTCTAATATTGAAGAAGGAGAATATGTATACTTTGTCCATTCTTATTACTTGCGGACAAATAGATTTGCAGAAGACGTGCTTCTTTACTCTGATTACGGTGTAAAAGTCCCTGGAGTGGTGGCAAAAGACAATGTATATGGCATGCAATTTCATCCTGAAAAGAGCAGCACTACAGGTATAAAGTTATTAGAGAATTTTAAGGAGCTGATAAAATGATTGTACTTCCAGCTATTGATATAAAAGGCGGAAAGTGTGTTCGCCTAAAGCAAGGGCTTTTTGATCAAGAAACCTCTTACTATGATGACCCAGTTTCTGTGGCAAAAATGTGGGAGGAAAAAGGTGCAAAATACCTACACATAGTAGATTTAGATGGAGCCTTTAGCGGAAATCAAGTAAATGCAAAAATTATTGAGGAGATTGCTAAATCCATCGATATTCCCATAGAGGTAGGCGGAGGTATCCGCACAAAAGAAGCTATAGCAAAATATATAGACATAGGTGCAAGTAGAGTTATCTTAGGCACTAAGGCCATAGAAGATATAAATTTCGTTAAAGAGGTTTGCGACCTATATCCAGGTAAAATTGCCGTGTCTGTTGATGCTAAAGGAGACTATGTAGCCATTAAAGGTTGGGTAGAAACCAGTGACGTCCAGGTACTGCCATTTTGTGAAGAGCTAACAAAAGCAGGAGTGTCTACCATTGTATACACAGATATCTCAAGAGACGGCATGTTAAGCGGACCCAATTTAGAAATGCTAAAAAAACTAAACGAGACAATAGATGTAGACTTTATCGCTTCTGGTGGAGTAGCTAATATTCAAAATATAAAAGATCTTGTGGATTTAAATTTGTACGGAGCTATTACAGGAAAAGCGCTGTATGAGGGGACTTTAACCATGGAGGAAATAGACAAACTCTGAAAGTGCAGAAAGCTGAAAGTAGAACTCTTTAGGTAATACTAAATAATTATAAATTATAATTGTTTGCCGATTGTTTTCAACATTCCAACTTACCAACTATAGAAAAAAAGGAGGTACAAACTATGCTAACAAAACGAATCATTCCCTGTTTAGACGTTGATCACGGTAGAGTTGTCAAGGGAAAGAAGTTTAAAGATATTCAAGATGTGGCAGATCCTGTTGAATTAGGGAAATATTATTCCGATCAGTGTGCAGATGAATTGGTCTTTTATGATATTACAGCTTCTAATGAAGACAGAGATATTTTTATAAATATTGTAGAAAAGATAGCAGAAAACATTAATATTCCCTTTACTATAGGGGGTGGTATACGAAAAGTGGAGGATTTTAGAAAAGTCCTATTAGCAGGAGCGGATAAAGTATCTATAAACTCTGCTGCAGTAAAAAAACCTAATCTCATTAAAGAAGCCGCTTTAAAATTTGGAAGCCAATGTGTAGTCCTCTCCATCGATGCTAAAAGAAACGATAAGGGCTCGTGGGATGTATACGTAAAAGGCGGCCGTGAAAATACAGGTATCGACGCTATTGAGTGGGCAAAAAAAGGTGAACTTTTAGGTGCAGGGGAAATTTGTATTAACTCTATTGACGCAGATGGAATAAAACAGGGCTATGACCTTGAATTAAATCAGAAATTATCTCAACTCCTAAATATCCCTATTATTGCCTCTGGTGGAGCAGGAAATAAGGCTCACTTTCAAGAAGTCTTAGAATGCGGTGCAGACGCTGCACTAGCTGCATCTGTCTTTCACTACAAAGAAATATTTATACCAGATTTGAAAGAGTACTTACACAGTAAAAATATACCTGTTAGGAGATGTAATAAATAATGGATTTATCCAATATAAAATACGATGAAAAGGGATTAATCCCTGCAATCGTTCAAGATGTAAACACAAATGAAGTATTAATGATGGCGTACATGAACAAAGAATCTTTAAAGAAGACCATAGGCACAAAGAAAACGTGGTTTTATAGTAGAAGTAGACAAGGCCTTTGGAATAAAGGAGAAACTTCAGGTAATTTTCAAGATGTAAAGAGTATTTCCTATGACTGCGATGGCGATACACTCTTAGTTAAAGTAATACCTGAAGGACCAAGTTGTCATACAGGCAATAATTCATGCTTTTTTAACACCATTGTAGAGGGCGAAAAGACAGGAAGTTCTGCAATACTAAAGCAATTATACAAGACTATAGAAGACCGAAGATCAAATCCTGTGGAAGGCTCCTATACAAATTATCTTTTTGATAAAGGCATCGACAAGATCCTTAAAAAGGTAGGAGAAGAGAATGCAGAGACGATTATTGCTGCTAAAAACAATTCCAAAGAAGAATTGACTTATGAAGCATCCGATTTAGTTTACCACCTATTCGTTCTTTTAGTGAATCAAGGAGTGTCATTAGAGGATATCTATGGTGAATTGGAAAAGAGATATAAATAGGAAGTAGGCGATCAATCACCAACCTCGTACTAAATCTAGAATCCAAAACTTCTTTTTATAAACTCAAAATGAGAAATCAGTCCATGAGCTTAGTGATGACAGCAGCTTATGGACTTTTAGTTTTGCAAACATACACCATAGTATAGTATTACTATTTATCGATGATTATTTTCTCCCTCTGATGATAAAATTAATGCAAATATTAAACTATTTATACCAAAAATAGCAATAAGTAGCCCCCAATAAAAGAGAGCATCATTAATCGGAAGATTAAATGACCTTACTAGTATCCGGTGTGCAAGTAAAGAAATCACTAATAAAAAACAATTTAATAATTCGGATGTTGGAAAAAAACATCAATCTAATTCAATTTTAAGGTAGGTACTTCCAATTTAGAATATAATTAATTTCAATTATGTATTATATTATTTTTGTTATTTATCATTTGCTTTTAAAGGCCGAAAACAATATAATCCGATACATAGTAAGGGGGAACACAGCTCGCCCTACGCTACCTTACTACCTTACTACCTTACTACATTATCACTTTAACACCTTTACAACTTATAATTGCCCATAATATATCCTCAACACTTCATCTGTGTACCCTCCATCATCTCCATAAATAATGAGGGGCTCTTCATTGGTCAGCTGTGGCTTTCCGTTTTTTATTCCTTCTACTAAAACTAAATTAGCATTTTTCCCCTTTTTAGGATAGATAAGCCGCATACTTTTAGGTTCAATAGAATGTAGCCTCATATAGTAAAAAATATCTACAATTCGATCTGCCCTATGAATAAGGATGCACTTTCCCTTATCTTTCATAATTTTACTTGTCGATTTCATAAACTCTTCCATAGACCACGTGATTTCGTGTCTAGCAATGGCTAGGGCTTCATTTGAATTGTGAATGCTCTCTCTCATATAGGGAGGATTTGATATGACAACATCGTATTTCTTCTTTACAATCTCTTCAGGTAAAGATCTCATATCTCCGTGAAATACATTAACCTTGTGGTCTAGATTGTTTAACTTTATATTTCTCTTTGCTAAATCAGCATAATACTCCTGGATTTCTAAGGCATCTATAGATTTTCCTACATTATTTGCAGCTAAGAGAATAGGAATGATACCTGTACCTGTTCCCATATCTATAATATGGCTTTTACTTTGTACTTTACAAGACACGTACCAGCTAAGAAGTACAGCATCTGTACCATATCTAAAATAATTACTATTTTGTATTATTTGATAACCCTCAATGTGTAAGTTATCCACTCTCTCCTGTTCATTTCTCACAAAGTTTCCCACACTCTCTTCCATCTTCTTACATTTTATATTTGTATTTAGTGTAGAACAAATGAACGCCACTAAATATAGTGATTAATCCACAATTAGTACACTTCTGTTCATTAATTGTGGATAACATTCAAATTAATTTGTCGTTTCATGGTGAATAAGTCTTATTTTATTCACAAAATTATCAACATATATGAAAACCATCAGCTACAGTCACTAGTACTCTTGGGTCAATTCTCACTGGTCAAGGATTCAACCTTTACATGTAAAAATCATTTAAATAACAGCTAAATCTAAAAGTGGAGCTTTCTTACTATATAAAAAGCGACCTCTTAGAGGTCGCTTTTTATTGCTTGTTTTATTTTATTACTCTGCTTGAGCTGCATCTACAGGACAAACATCAGCGCATGAACCACAATCTGTACAAAGTTCAGCGTTAATTTCGTATATAGATTCTCCTTGACTAATTGCTTCTACTGGGCATTCTGCTTCACAAGAACCGCAAGAAATGCATTCTTCACTAATTACATAAGCCATTTAAATTCACCTCCTATGTATGTAAGGTATATATCTTATAACTGCTTTTATTATATAATAAAATCTCTATTATTCAAGTGGTTTTTTGATTATAATTCACTTTTTTGTTTGTTTTTTGTCAATGATTCCCTTTTTACACGAGTTTCACGCTTATTGGTATGATGTTCCTTTTCTTCTTCATCTTGTTTTTTGTGTTTTGTCTTGCAACAAGACCCCTTACAAGAGGAATCTAATTTAATATCTTCTATCTTATACTCATTAATGATAACTTCTTCTCCATTTGTTTTTACTACAACGGATTCTGCTAAGGTATTAACTCTTATAATAACCCCTTCTCCATCAGGAGATATGACTCTTTGGCCTTCTGAAGGCAATCTTTTGGTCACTTCTTCATAAAAGTCTTGCTCGTATTTTAAACAGCATAATAGTCTGCCGCAAATTCCTGAAATTTTTATTGGATTTAAGGATAGACTTTGTTCTTTTGCCATTTTAATAGATACAGGTTCAAAATCACCTAGCCACTTTGAACAGCATAGGGGAATGCCACATGGTCCAAGCCCACCTAACATTTTAGCTTCGTCTCGAACGCCAATTTGCCTTAATTCAATTCGAACTTTAAAAATAGCAGCTAAATCTTTCACTAATTCTCTAAAATCTACTCTACCTTCAGCCGTGAAATAGAAAATGATTTTATTGTTGTCAAATGTATACTCTACATCAATTAACTTCATATCTAACTTGTGCTTCTCTACTTTTTCTTTGCAGATTTCTAATGCCTTAACTTCTTTTTCCTTGTTTTTCTTATAAGTTTTCTCGTCCTTATGAGTAGCAACTCGAATTACAGGCTTTATAGGAGAAACAATTTCTTCTTCAGATACAAACTTTATAGGCGTTACAGCTGTACCAAATTCAATTCCCCTCGCCGTCTCAACAATAACCTTGTCCTCAACATTTAATTCAAGCTCCTGTGGATCGAAATAATATATTTTACCGGCCTTTTTAAACCGTATTCCTATGACCTTTATCATT
>CAZVEI010000015.1:1628-6944 GCA_964626295.1 uncultured Alkalibaculum sp. | reverse complement strand
ATTTTTCCTCCTGTATTCTCAATAACAATCTTTCGATTTGTAATTGAAAATTGACATTATATTTTAAATTGCCTTGTAAGACGATAATATTTTCTATTATATCATGAAACCCATCATAAGTTAAACATTCACTTATTTCCTTATAAACATTTAAAGAGCCATCTACCTTAGCATATAAAGCATTCTTAAATAGGATTAGTAAGTTATTCATGACGTATTCATTGCTCAATTTTTCATCTTTGATCCACTTTGAAAATTGAAAGATTTGGCCGTAATCGCCTTTCATAATAGAAAAAATGTATTTTCTAAATACTTTAAATTGATCAATTTCTTCTGAGTTTTTTATGATGTTCTCAGCTTTTCCAATACATCCCTGACTCAGTTCATATACATCCTCAAGAAGGTCTTCTTTTAAAGAATATTTTTGTCTAAGAGAAGATTGAAAACTTTCCTTATCTAGTGGGTTAAAGTATAAGATTTGCCCTCTTGATAAAATTGTAGGTAGAATCCTCTCTTTGCTCTCGCTAATTAAAATGACAAATACACCTAGACTAGGCTCTTCTAGAGTCTTTAATAGAGAATTTTGTGCAGGAATGCCCATTGTTTCACTATTATTGATTATAAAGACCTTTTTATCGCCCTCGTAAGCTTTTACATTCATCTTTTTTTGCATTTCTCGTATTTGGTTGATTTTAATACTTGCTTCTAAGGGAAATAATTCTATGAAATCAGGGTGATTTCCGCTGTTCATCTTATTACAAGAAGTACAATGGTTGCAAGATCTATTGTCTACGGAACAGAGGATGGCTTTTGAAAATGCTATAGCTGTTTCCCTTTTATTTGTCCCCTCAGGACCTACAAATATGTAGCAGTGATTGACTCGGTTATGATCAACTGCTTTTGAAAGGGCATGCTTATTTTTTTCATCTATGATAATGTGATCAAACATTTGTAACCTCATCTTTTATTATATTATCGACTATATCCTTATAAATCTCTTCATTAATGCCCTCTATGGTCTTAAGCTCATCTGCATTCATACAGTCAATTTCGTGCCAGTGGTATAAGTCGATTAGCCTTCTGGCATTTTTATAAGCGTTATTTAAGTGATTATAATTATTTTCATGTATATCCTTCTTTTCCTCATTTGTGATCTTATTTAATCTCTTTTCTATTCGATCTATAGAATATTTTAAGGGAATATTTAAAAAGTAGATTTTATCTGGCATAGGGATTTTATAAAGTTTGAATTCAAGGTTCCATAACCAATCAATGTATTTATTAAATTCCTCTTCATCCCTTATTTTCCCCCCTTGATGGACCATATTAGAAGTTGTATACCTATCCGCAATTATAATTCCACCTTCATTATAAAAATCTTCAAATTCGCATTTATAAGAAGCATAGCGATCTGCAGCATAGAAGGTAGATGACACATATGGACTGATCTCATCTGGATTTTTACCAAAATCTCCTCGAAGATACATTTTAACAAGAGCAGAGCTCTCTTTTTCATATCTAGGATAAGAGATCATCATAACCTTATAACCATTTTCGCATAACTTTTTATAGATCAATTTACTTTGAGTCTCTTTTCCACTTCCATCTAGACCTTCTATTACAATTAACTTACCCATATTGTCTCCTTATATTAAAACCTTTATTTTTTTATTATTAAGCCCTATAATATCATTTTCTTCCCAATTACTAAGAAAAGACAAGGTGTTTTGATCTATTTTTTCCCCAGGAACTAAGGCAGGTATACCTGGAGGATAGGGAATAATAAATTCTCCGCTAATTCGCCCTATAGATTCTATTAAAAGGACTTCTTCTTTTTCTTTTTCAATAGTCTCCCAAGGATTTATGCATCTTTCTGCTATAGGATAGGAGTAAATATTTTTCTTCTTTACATAATGTCCTTCAACTAAATGAGAGCAGTCTTTTAACGCCCTTATAAGCCTTTCTACGTCCTCTTTCTCTGTTCCCATACCCATCATAGCTAAAATACTATTGTAATCCCACATTTCCATTTGAATAGAATACTTGTCTCTAAGAATTTGTGAAAGATATACTCCTGAGATTTTCGGACCTTCTATCCACATTTTTAACTTATCGTAGTCGAATATTTGTCCACTAGACAATAAATGAGATCCTTTTAATTGAAAGGAAGTTGTTTTCAGTTCTCTTTCAACCATATCATAATAATATAGCAATTGATCTAGCCTCTCTCTTCCTTCGTCCCTTCCGCATAAAACGGAATCTTCTACAGACATCATTATAGGATAAGATGGGCTAGTAGTTTGAAGTATATGAATATAATTTTCTATTACACTAGTAGAAATCCTTGAGCTACATACATGAAGAAGAGCCCCCTGATTTAAAGAATTTAATGTTTTATGGGTACTTTGTACCACGATATCTGCGCCTAAATCTACACTTGAGGTAGGAAATTTTTCATTAAATTTTAGATGTGCCCCATGAGCCTCATCTACGATTAAAACCTTATTATATGTAGAAGCTACTTTGTTAATAGCTTTTACATCAAGGCAAACGCCGTGATAAGTAGGGGAAGTAATGATTACTCCTTTTAAATGAGGATATTTAATAAATGCTTCTTCTACTTGCTCAGCGCTAATTACAGGGTAAGATTCATTTACAGCTTCACTATATAAGTATACTGGATGGATTTCCTTTAACATTAATGCCGAGTACACAGATTTATGAGAGCTTCTAGGAATCAAAAAAGAATCTCCTTTATTGCAAGCGGCTAGAATAGAGGCAAGAATTCCTACAGTACTGCCATTGACCAATATAAGGGATTTTTTCGCGCCGTATATAGTAGCTATTTCATTCATAGCTTCTTTAATTGAACCTTCTGGATTACTTAAATTATCAGTACCTGGTATTTCAGTAAAATCGTACTCATAAAGAAAAATGTGGTCTTTACTTCTACCCTTATGACCTGGCATATGAAACCTTGTATAATTTTTTTGATCTGTTATCTTCTTTAATGCTTTGTATATAGACCCTTTCATTAAATAAAAACCCTTTCTAAATCCTATAAGATAAAATCCACGTAAATCTACACTTTAAATCTTTTCTTTGATCATACGAACTATAAGTTCTACTTTCCTAAATAAAAAACATATGTTATATTAAATAACGTTAGGATAATAGTAACATAAATTTCAGATTATATACATATACGGTTTTTTGCGTATGGTTAAAAATCAATCTTTTGGGTACAAATAAAATATAATGATTGAAGGGAGAATGTTAAAATGGCAGATGCCAATATTATAATTATCGATGAAAGTAATTTTGAAAATGAAGTAATCCAATCGCAATTTCCTGTTTTAGTTGACTTTTGGGCAGAGTGGTGTGGACCTTGCCAAACTGTATTGCCTATAGTTGATGAATTAGCAGATGAATATAAAGGCAAGATGAAATTTGCTAAATTAAATGTAGATGAAAACAGAAGTCTAGCGATGAAATATAGAGTTATGAGCATACCAACAGTATTGTTTTTTAAAGATGGCGAGGAAGTGCGAAGAGAAGTAGGAGCTAAGACAAAATCTGATTATGAGAGTATTCTAAATTCACTATAAATATGCTAAAAGCGGAAGACAAAATTTTTTCGAGGTTTTAATTCTATATTCTATGCTTAAGCTCTATGTAAAATCTTTTTAGGTCACCGGCGGTGACCATTTTTTGATTCTTAGTATTTAAATAAGGACTTCATTAAAGGCAAAAACCTTACTAGTATAGAAAAAAAGCTCGCCTTTAGGCGAGCTTTTTTTAGCTTTCAGCATTCCGCTATTACGTATTATTCAACTACTACGAAATCTTCTTTTCCAGCTCCACATAATGGGCATACCCAATCATCTGGAATAGCGTCGAATGGAGTACCTGGTGCGATTCCACCATCTGGATCTCCTTCAGCTGGATTGTAGATATAACCACATAGTGAACATTCGTATTTTTTCATTTTTGTAACCTCCAATAAATTATTTAATATTACTATAATAATTATATAATACCCGTTTTAAAAGATGTTAAACACCGCGATGAAATTTAAAGAACAACTCTTCGCAAATCATCAATATTTTTTTGTATATCCCCTTTAAATGTAAAAGAGCCTGCTACTAATACATTTGCTCCAGCTTCTACGATTCTAGGAGCTGTTTCTAAGTTAAGGCCCCCGTCTATTTGTATATCGATAGGGTAATCTTTTACCATCTCTTTTAAAGCTCTTACTTTATCTAAAGATTTTTCAATAAAACTTTGTCCACCATAACCAGGGTTTACTGTCATCAGTAAGATCATATCTACTTCATCTAATACATATTCTAATGTATTCAAAGGAGTAGCTGGACACAAGACAACTCCTGACTTGATACCGTAAGACTTAATTAAACCTAAACTTCTATGAAGATGAGTAGTAGCTTCTTGATGGATTGTTATAATATCAGCTCCAGCTTCTGCAAAACGGCCAATAAGACGATCAGGGTCCTGAACCATCATATGAACATCAAAAGGTAAATTTGTCTTATCCCTTAACATTTTAACTTGGTCTGGCCCAAATGCAATATTGGGAACAAAATTTCCATCCATTACATCAATATGTAATAAATCTACATTACACTCTTCTACTTTTTTTATTTGGCTTTCAAGGTTTCCAAAATCTGCTCCTAATATAGAAGGGGCTATTTTAACTGTCATATTTATACCTCCATTTGTTAGATGAACAAACTTTCAGATTATCAATACTTTTATAAAGCAATAAACTTCTTACACTTCTTGTTCACCTGTATAGTATATCATTTGTGAAAATTGTTTCAATTAATAATAACATAATTTTAAAGGATTCATCAACTTACTTCTATTTGTTTAAAATAATATGGTGTTAATCTAATGCTCTTAGACTGTATTCTTTATTACATATATTTTTATCATTGAAATACGCTATTTGGTTAAACTAATTTTATATTAAATTCTTTTAAGAATCTTGCATATAATACAAGTTCATACTGAGAAACAAGAGGAAAAGAAAGTAGAGTGGTATATATTGGGTAAAAGCAGCAACTTATTAAAATTTGATCATTTTGCTTGGTCAGGAATTGAAAAAAAAGATTTCAAACCTTCTATTGAAGGGGAGAGGGATCAAAATGAAACTATTGTTCAGCATATTATAGAAAATGGATTTGGCACTTGTTTTCATTTAAATTACTATGAATGAAGCAAAGATGGTTTTACCCCTCTTGAAAAACTACAAGAAGTTCACGCAGTTATTGTAGCTAGAGGAGAGGGGAAAAT
>CAZVEI010000015.1:1027-1618 GCA_964626295.1 uncultured Alkalibaculum sp. | reverse complement strand
AAATCATAGTAGATGACGATATTTACCAAGTCAAACCAATGGATATTGTGGTCATTCCAAAAGGAACTTCCCACCAATTCATTAGTACAGACGATGAGCCCTTTGGATTTTTTTGTATAATAAATAAGGTAGTAAGGTAACAAGGTGGTAAGCAGAGACAAAATAGCCACCAGCGGTGGCTTATGCCGATCGCTGGTGGCTGATTGTTGGTGTATATCTGTATTTTATTCGAAAGTGCAATTATAACTTTACAATTTACACTTTGAACTTTACATTTTATTCTACATCTTCTTCATATTCATCTTCATATTCATCTTCCGCGATTACTTTTGTTACACTTATGATTTTTTCTTGCTTTTCTAATTTCATCAGGCGTACGCCTTGAGTGCTTCGACCCATAATAGATATATCTGATGTCTTTATGCGGATAATGATTCCTTGGTTGTTGATCATCATAATTTCGTCTTCTTTGTCACATATAATGATTCCAACTAGATTTCCTGTTTTCTTTGTGATCTTATAGGTTTGTATGCCTTTTCCAGCTCTATTTTGAATTCGATATGCAGAATCATCTGTAAGTTTTCCATAACC
>CAZVEI010000015.1:0-1017 GCA_964626295.1 uncultured Alkalibaculum sp. | reverse complement strand
TTCAGTAACACATAAGACGTACTTATCTTGATCAAGTATACCTACGCCAATGACTTCATCCTCTTCTCTAAGAGAAATTCCCTTTACGCCAATAGCTGTTCTACCTACAACTCTTACGTCATTTTCTAAGAATCGAATAGCATATCCATTCTTTGTTCCCATGACTACTTCTTGCTTTCCATCCGTTAATTCTACTGAAATCAACTCATCGCCTTCGTTTAAAGTAATAGCAATAAGCCCATTTTTTCTAGAGGAATCGTACTGAGAAAGATCTGTCCTCTTTATGATTCCATTTCTAGTAGCCATAAGCAAATAGAAATCATCAACAAATTCTTTAATTGGTATTACTGTCGTTACTTCTTCATCTTGGTCTAATTGAAGTAAATTTACTATGGCTGTTCCTCTTGCTTGTCTAGAAGCCTCTGGAATCTCATACGCCTTTAAGCGATATACTTTTCCTTTATTCGTAAAGAATAAAATATAATGATGAGTCGTAGTCGTAAACAGATAATTTACAAAGTCATTATCTCTTGTACTTAAGGCTGTTATACCTTTTCCGCCTCGTTTTTGAGCAGTATAGGTACTTGCGGAGATTCGCTTAATGTATCCAACGTGAGTCATGGTGATTACTACGTCTTCTTCATCAATTAAGTCTTCTATGGATATGTCTTCATAATCCTCTTCAAAAGCAGTTCTTCTTTCATCGCCGTACTTTTCTTTTACTTGAAGAAGCTCTTCTTTTATGACTTCAAAAATAAATTTATCATCTGATAAAATTCTCTTGTATTCAGCAATCTTTTCCATTAATTCGTCGTATTCAAGATCAATTTTTTCTCGTTCTAAGCCAGTAAGCCTTTGAAGACGCATATCTAGTATTGCTTGAGCTTGTTTTTCAGATAGTGCAAATTCAGTCATTAAACCATTTTTAGCCATTTCACCATTTTTAGATGATCGAATGATTGTAATGACACGGTCAATATTATCTAAGGCAATTTTTAAGCCCTCTAGTATATGAGC
>CAZVEI010000014.1:16495-16704 GCA_964626295.1 uncultured Alkalibaculum sp. | reverse complement strand
CCTGCGTGGCAAAAGGCAAGTCCGTTTCCCTCTAATTTTTGCATAATAAACCCTTCACCACCAAAGAATCCTACTCCTAGCTTCTTTTGAAATGCAATGCCAACAGCTGTACCCTTTTCTGCGCAAAGAAATGCATCCTTTTGACATATGATTTTTCCATTGTACTTTGACAAATCAAGGGGAATGATCTTTCCTGGATAAGGAGCCCC
>CAZVEI010000014.1:8991-16485 GCA_964626295.1 uncultured Alkalibaculum sp. | reverse complement strand
TAAGACCACCACCAGAGCTTTGAGCAGATCCATCACCAAAAATAGTATCCATCTTAATCGTTCCGTCCATAAACAATAAAGCCCCAGCTTCTGCAATTAAACTCTCATTATTCCTAAGTAAAAATCGAATAAACTGCATATCATCCCCATAAATCTCATAATTAACAGTCATTGCCACTCCTCCTCCATATTCTATTAACATTACGATACCAATAAATAGTTTATATATACTCATTTATTATACAATTAAACACTATAAAATAGAAATTAACCTTTTTCTTATAAAATATAAAAAACCTGGATGCTTAAAACATACAGGTTTTCATTATCTAACTATTTAATTCCTAGGGACCTGGGGCAGTTGCTAGGGTCTTAAGATCCTTCGCTGCGCTCTAGGATGACAAAGTAGTAGCTAGGGTCAAGCCATGTGCCTTCGGCACTTAAAGACCCGCAGAGACATCTTAAGCTAACTACCACGTCATCCTCGAGGAGCTTGCGACGAAGGATCTTACATTACCTCGCCTTTAGGCGAGTTTTACCTTTACTAACCACCCATCCAACCAAAAAGGCTTTCAGCCTCTCAACAATGCCCTAATAAACACTTCCACCAATTCTGGATCAAACTGAGTCCTTTTATTCTTTCTCAATTCTTTAAAAGCTTCTTCATGGCTTTTTCGCATTTGATAAGGCCTGCTTGAGGTCATTGCATCAAAGCTGTCTGCAATGGTGAGAACTCGAGCCAAATAAGGTATTTCTTTTCCTTTAAGACCTTCTGGATAACCACTTCCATTGTATTTCTCATGATGGTGTAAAATAATTCCCTTTACTTTTTCAAGAGAAGGAACCGGTTTAATGATTTCCGCCCCATCTATTGGATGCTTCTTTATGTACTCCCACTCTTCCTCTGTGAGTTTCATTTTCTTATTTAAAATTTCTTGTGGCACCTCAATTTTTCCAATATCGTGAAGATACGCACTAAATTTCAAGGTTTTCTTATCTTCTTCTGAAAGTCTTAACTCTTCAGCCATTGTATCACAATAAATGACCACTCTTTCTGTATGCCCATAAGTATATCTGTCTTTTGCATTGATAATTCCGATTAAAGTTTTAATAGAACTTATAACGTCTATATGCTCTTCTTGTATATCTTCTTTAAGTTCTTCTAAGATAGATGAGTAAACTTCTACTCGGTTTCGATTAAAAAATTTTGCTCGGTACAATGCATCATCGGCGCTTTTTATTAATTCATCTTTTGAATTTGCTTTGTAAGGATAAATAGATACACCTATAGATACCGTAATTTCTTTGTTCGGCAGATTTTCTTGACCTTTAAAATAAATGTTACCAAGAGATTTTCGAATTTTTTCACCTATAAAAACTGCATCTTTTTCGCTTGTTTCAGGCAAGATAATAGCAAATTCATCTCCCCCGTATCTGGCCACGATGTTTTTTTCTCTCACACATTCTTTGATCAATGCTGACAATACAGAGAGAAGTTCATCTCCTTGTACATGTCCGTAGAGGTCATTGTAATTTTTAAAGTAATCAATATCTAAAAGTAATAGAGAAAGATGTGTATTCTTTTTTTCAGCATTTATAATGCATTCATGTATAGACTGCTGAAAAAAGCGATGATTATAAACACCTGTCAGGTCGTCTATATTCACCAACCCTTCTAGTGCTTCAATATGCTCTTTTCCCAACTTATTGTAATAGCCTAAAGGCCAAGCTGTGAAAAAAAAGATGGCACAAATTATAATGTCATTACTAAAATATTGGTTAATTAGGTGAGCTGGAGCCATAGTTAAATCCATTCCCAATAAAAAACATGACGCGATTCCTGCTATAATTAAGCTACACCTCATACCTAATTGTATAGTAGAAGTAATAATAATAAACAAAAAAGAAATTTTATAATTGCTTTCGTAAGCTCCAGAGATGAGGATAATAAGCGAGAAAATAAATAATAGAAAAAAGTGCTCTATCATACTAGTAATGATATATTGTTTTCTATTTAGCTTCTTAACAGCGACAAATAACCACAGAAAGTATAGTATAGATACCGTTAGTATCGTAATTGTTGAACCTAAAAATAAAAAATAGCTTTCTCCAGAAGTAGTACTTAGATCATTTATTTTAAAATAGGTATTTAACATAGTCAAACTCAGGAATAAACTACTTCCCAATTTAACTATGGACAAAATTTCATGAATCTTCGAATTTTTATTTGTATAAAATTCACTCATATTTTCACCACTCAATCTTTTCGGCAAAATTTCTCTTACAATAATTGTGTATATATTGGAGGGTATATTATGTATTACTATTTATCAGATAAAGATTTTGGTTCTTCTGGTTGATAGAAACCCCACCAGCAAGCTGAACCAGCGAATAAAACGGCTACCATAGTTAATACTACAGATGCAGCTGAAAACATCTTTTTTTTCATTTGTTTCACCTCCTGTACATAATACGAGTTAATCTACAATCTATTTTAGCCAGAACACTTCGTCCAATTATTGTAAGAGAAAAAATTTGAAATAACACTCCTCCAGATATATCTAAAGCCAATATGGTAAATCTTGAATCCTTTGTAACTTGGTAAAAATATAGAAAAACAGCGCTAATAGCTAGGTATGACGTGACAATAATAAAAGATCTTTTTCTCATCTTCTTTCGCTTAGCTTCTGTCTTAATAGGCTTAGCTTGGCTATCTACTGGTGCATACTTATTAATGATATAAAAGGCTAGTAAAAAAAGGATCATCTCTACTAGTAAAATTGCATTAAAATTCATTAAATTTCCTATGTACTGAATAAACAAGGCAAGTCCCACACTTACTATCGTTCCAATCACAGCGCAACTTCCAGGTCTACTAGCGTGAGCCCCTCCTGAATACTGCCTTAATATGCTTGTAGAAAATGAAACAACAAGTGCCTCTAACATTACGCCAAACAATAGTCCAAAAATAGCTACCGATATAATACAAAGTGAAATTTGAAAAACAGCAAAAGCTCCATAGGAAATAACCTCATATTCTTCTTTACCTAGATCAAGCTCATCGCATATTTTTCTTGCAAGTTGATCTTGTATGCTCATTCTATATCCTTCTTTTCATCATAAATTTGTAAATCCATAATATAAGCAAAGCTAAAGCCAATAAATAGGGTAAGCCTACAAGAGAAAACATAGGAATTGATTGATTAAAAATAACATTTCGGTCAACTCCTAATACCTTTTGTATAATAATCACTATATAAACCATCTCAAAGACAAGTTGTAAAAGCATTACAATCAAGGAGGAAATTATGGCGTGCATAGCTGAAATTTTATTTCTATAAATAAGCAAAAAAATACAGGCAAAGAGTATAAAAATTTGAGGAAGGCTATTATTGTTACTTCCAAGTCCTACCTGGCTAAATACCTTAGCAGCCAGTCCAAATATTGCTAGAACCATGCTTGAAAACAAATAATCGTTCCTATTAATAGGCCTTTTAGCAAATGTGTATCCGGCCAATATGTAAATAAAACCATTAGGAACGTATTGAAGTAAAAACAAAGATGTATATTCAAGTAAGCTATTAAAGTCCAGTTGTATCTCTCCTTAAGTATGATTTGAAAGTATGATTTGATAATATTTATAATATACCATAATTACACAAAAAAAATACTATTTCCGCATTCAGCTATTAAATGCCTCTTTCAGAAACAACATCTCCTTCCAACTCACATTAGACATAATAGACTGTACAATGCGATTTTTTTGCTCAGCGTTTAGTTTATTGTAGGCTGTTAGCGCCTCTGAAACGGTCTCTTTATAGGAACCATCTTCACTTATATACTCTTGCAAAGACTTTTGCACTAATTTCACTATTTCTTTCTCATTCTCATCTTCTAAATCCACCTGGACATCCTCTAAATCACTTGCCACGCTCACTAAAGCATCTATTACTTTAGGGTCTTCCATAGTCTTTTCAATGGCATTTAGCGTGCTCTCATCTACAAGCTCCATAGGATTGTCATCATCTTTCTCACTAACATTTCCATCCTTTGAATCTAGACGATCTTTTTCTTCATCCTTTTTATCATTAGCATAATCTCCTATTAACTCATCTAATTCTGCCAGCTCATTAGGCTGATTTTCTTTTATTTCAAAAGACTCTCCCTTTCTAAAGAAAAAACCAATTAGAAAGGACGGTAAAAACAATATTAAAACTACTATTAAAAACGCAGATTTCTTCATAAAATCACCCTATCCGAATAAATACTTTCTATACTGTATCCATATTTGCTTGTCCATATTCTATTCGGTTTGATCTCTCTTATAAGAATTTTCAAATAGGGCTTAGTGATATCACAAATTTAAACGAAGACTTAAACAATACCATTCGATTCTTTAGAACGAGAAAAATGAAAAAAAGCGAGCCAGCCAAGGATCTTACAAAACCTCGCCTCCAGGCGTGCTTACCTTTCCACATTCCACTTTTAAAAACCGTCCAATAAACCATCTCATCTTATTTCTCAGATCGTAATCCCCATCATGCAATCCCCAATCAAAAACAACGCCACGTGCAATAATAAATAGGTTTTCACAAAGCTCATCAGGGTCTACTGTATCTACTATTTCTCCTCTTTTTCGACCTTCTTTAACAATATTTAATATAATTTTTATTATTAATACAAAGCATTTGTTTAAGAGTATCTATATCCGTATCCATATTTTTGCTAGCGTAATAATCAAAGAATTCAATAATTCGGTCTACAGAGTACTCTTCTTTTAATTCTTCTCTTACTGTAGTATCAAAGTATTGGTCTGCCCTTACGTAGATTTCGTAGAATACGTCTTCTTTAGATTTATAATAATGATAAAAAGTGCCTACAGAAATATCTGCTCCCTTAGCAATATCTTTTATATGTACATTATCATAACCGTATTTTTCAAACAGGGTTATACTGACCTTGTATATTTTATTTTTTGTATCTATAGCTTGTTTTTGCCTTTTGGTTTTGGCCTGCATCCTATTTACACTCCTATTTTTATAAATCAATTTAAAATGATTATTTCTATAATTATAACAAATTCACTCAATAGATCCTACTTCTAAAGATAAAATATACAAAATAAACCTATAGACATTTTCATGTATTTATTTTTCATAGTTTCTTCTTACACAACAGCTTGTTTAAAATATATCAATTTTACTTAATCATACCCATAATTCCACTTTCCGTCTAATTGATTATATTTATTAGTTTCTATGAAAAAATTTATGGATCCTAAAATTTAGATTGATCTCTTATCGTTCCGTTAAAAATTTTCTTAATCATCTGCTCATTACTTTAATACAAGGTTTATTTTATAAAACAATACTCATCTAGTGAAGAAATTTGTTATAATATATCTATTAGAATTGATAATACAAATAAATGGAGGAACTTTCATGGAGGAAGGAATATCTTTTACACGGGTTGAAACATCATTGATTATGGAACCTAGACATTCTAACCCAAGTGGTAATATTCACGGCGGAGAGATGATGAAAATTATGGATAATGTAGCTGGCATAGTAGCCGTCAAACACGCTAAGGGAAATGTAGTTACGGCTAGAGTAGATGAAATTATCTTTCATATTCCAGTACATGTGGGAGATATTGTAACCTGCGTTGGCGAACTAGCCTATGTAGGCACTACTTCAATGCAAATTTTCGTAACCGTTCTCGTAAGCAATATAAAAAAACAAGACGAATCAAAAATCGCCCTAACGGCATTTTTCACTATGGTCCACTTAGACAAAGACGGAAAACCAGCCCAAGTCTCCCAACTAAATCCACAGACTCCTGAGGAGGAAGCATTGTATATGCTTGGGAAGAGGAAGTACGAGGAGATAAAAACGAAAAAGTGAGCTAGCTGAATGCTGAAAAAGTGAGCTAGCTGAATGCTGAAAAAAGACTCGCCCGAAGGCGAGTTTTGCTTTTCCTGACCACCTGACCACCTGACCACCTGACCACCTTCTCTTACTCTTCCCTATCTCCCAACTTGTCTTGTGAATTTAATTCCTTCGAATCCACATCCTCCTCCGTCGTCGTCGCTGTCCCTGCGTGATCCCTTACAGCCAAAGAAAATGGCAAAAAGTGTTTTCCTAACAATCCGATCTTCCCTGCATAATATTGAATGAATACAAACAAAAGCACCAAAATTGTCAATCCTAGTTTACTTGATACTACTGAGTAAATAATTGCTACTCCAGAAAAAGTAATGCTAATACCATAAATCATAAGAACTGTTTTCGTTTGGGATCTATTTGTAGTCATAAGCAAGTGGTGTAAATGCTCTTTATCCGCTTGAGCAAAAGACTGACCTCTTAACTTTCTTCTAATGATAGCAAAAAAGGTGTCAAACACGGGAACGCCAAGTATTAGTATTGGAACAATAAAGGAAATAAATGTGGCATTTTTAAATCCCATCAAGGACAAGACGGATATAATATAGCCTAAAAACAATGCTCCCGTATCCCCCATAAAGATCTTAGCAGGATGAAAATTATACACTAAAAAACCTGTGCTCGAACCCGCTAAAATAAGGGCATAGGTCATAACAAAGTAGTCTCCCTCTATTGCCGCAAGTATGTACATAGTCATAAAGGTAATCGTAGCCACTCCAGATGCCAAGCCATCTAAGCCATCAATTAGATTAATGGCGTTTGTTACCCCAATAATCCATAAATAGGTAAGAAAATAGCCAAGATAATTTAATTTTATGGTGCCTAAAATAGGCAAGGTTATAGACTTTAGATAAACTCCTCCATAAAATATGACTACACTAGCTGCAGCTAATTGGAACAAAACTTTAAATTTGGGGCTTAGGTCAAACTTATCGTCTATTACTCCAGAAATGACGATAATGATGCTTCCAATTAAGATGGATTTAAATTGAAAATGAGGATAGCCAAAAAAGACATGACCTAATAAGAAGGCAGTAAAAATAGACAATCCTCCTAATGTGGGCATTAATTTGTCATGGACTTTTCTTTTATTGGGTTTATCCACTGCGCCAATTTTTATTGCAAATTTTGAAATAAACGGAGTAATAGCCATTGCAACGCTACAGCAAAATAAATATATCAATATATCTTCCATAAATTACCTCTTCTTAGTGTGTCTAGTATTGATGTTGTCAATAAAGCTTCGAAGGATTCCCACCATTTTTCTGTTATCTGAACTAAACACCTTTGGTTTAAAATCTTCCAAACTTTCTATGATTTGAGCTAAATCATCTCCATCATGACACACTTTAATATAACCTTGGGATTCCATCATGTCTAGAATTTCTTCTTGATGATCATCGTTATGCTCATTATATTTTTTAAGCCTAGGAAATGCGACTACTTTTTTGCCATGCCGAATCGAAGTAGTAATGGATCCCGTCCCTCCATGAGTGAGGATGTAATGAGCTTCTTTTGTCAAATTTTCCATTTCCCCGTAGCTTAAATACTC
>CAZVEI010000014.1:3162-8981 GCA_964626295.1 uncultured Alkalibaculum sp. | reverse complement strand
TTTATCCGATTGGTATTTTGTATTTCCCCTCTGTACAATGACCTTTTCATCAATAACGCCATTGACAATACACTGTTCAATCAACTGAAGCATTCTTGGAAATTCTAATTCGTGAGTTCCTAGTTGTACGAGTATCAATATATTGACCCCCCATATACTGCCTTTGGGTAATATTTTAGCATAGATTCCCATTGAACAATAAATAAATCTGCAATTGGGTAGACTAGTTTCCCAGACAAATTGGGGGAACTTGTCTTGGCAAAGCTTTCAATAAATATGATTTTTTTCCCAAAGAGCTTTCCAATATAGCACATAGGCACTGCCGTATGAGCCCCTGTTGTAATGATGCAGTCCGGACGAAATTGCAAAAATAAAAACAAAGACTTTAGACAGTTGGCAATAAACTTAAAAATGTACTTTACAGGATAATTTCTCGCACCGTACAACAAATAAGACATATTGTGCTCACTTTTCATTTTTTCTGTAATTTTGGTCTTTTCCGTCACAATTTTATAATCGTACTCGTCAAACAATTCCTTAAGCTGCAAAAGCTGGGTCAAATGCCCACCTACAGAGGAAATAAACAACACTTTTTTCTTCAATTGTACCATCACCAATCCTGTTTCATGTAAATATTTACTCATTATATATTTTTAAAACTTCTATAGTTTTTTCTCTTGCGCTATTTTTCATCGCTATTTCTAGACCATTGGTAGTGTAGGATGATTTATCCTTTAATTGTAGCGCTTTTTCTATAGCAATTTGGAGACTTTCTACATTACCAACTTCTGCTTTAAACACAGTATCCTCTTTTAGATACTCAAAAACATTTAAATCATTTACTACCACTAAAGTCTCTGTAGCCATTGCTTCATAAGTTACCAAACTATATCCCTCACTATAAGAAGGCAGTACAAATACATCTGCAGCGCTCATATATTTTGCAACGATTTTTTGAGGTTGAGGGGGCACAAGGATAATGCTATGATCTTCTTTCGCTTTTTGTTCTATGATCTTCCTAGTATCCCCCTCTACTGTAGGGTCTCCTACAAGCATTAAAATCATGTCTTTATGAGACGTTTTTTGAAATGCATCTACTAAATCTAAGACACCTTTCGCCTTATAAAAGTTCCCTACAAATAAAACAATCTTTTTATCATAGGGTAGGTTTAATTCTCTCCTCGCATCTTCTATTTTAGGATAATAAAGTTTTTAAATATGTCACAAAACGTATGCTTTGAAGCAAAATAATCATAATAGCGCTAAAATACGGTACAGAGTTTTCTCCTAATATAAAAGGATAAAAAATAGATGCTAGGGTAACGCCAACTATCATCTTAATCGATATTTTCTTTAAAGACCTTGATAAGCCTAAATATAAAGAATTAACCCTTTTAAAGTCTTGATTTGCACAGGGCTCGTACATTTTGAACAAGTAAGCAGCACCTAATCCACTTTCAAACAAAATCAAATAAGAGAATACTTGCATTGCTGCTGCTGAAATGGAGTTGATATCAGTACCATAAGAAGTGATGATTACACTCGTACGCCAAAAAGTTAGTATTCCTTGGATTAAGGCAATAAAAATGCTTATATATGCTCCCTTTAGGATAATTTTTGTTCTATTCATTAACATCACTCATTAAATTATTATTTTGTTCTCATAAACAGTTGTGGAACAGTAGTTGAACAGTAGTGGAACAATTGTTTAACTACCGTTCAACAATCGTTCGACTATCGTTAATTATCGTTTAACTATTGTTAATAGCCGTTTCACTAATAATCTAAAGTGCCCGTAGCAGCAGTAATATATCGCAAAATACACTGCAGAAACCAGCAAAGTAAAAACTCCAGTTTCTATAAACCATCTCATGGAGCTAGTCGTGTTTTGATAAAAGCCTACATAAGCGCAAAATAGATTTCCTAGATACAATACAAAGACCATGATGAGTACATTTACCCCATAATTTATAAAATAGCTCTTAGAGCTCTTGTGAAATACCTTATTAAATATATACTTTGGAATAAACCAAAATCCAGTTAAAGCATATGAGACAATTGTGGCAAATAGTACTCCATCGATGCTAAATTTGCTCACTAATAGCAAAGACAAGCTCAAATTGATAATAGCTTCAAATAAGGATTGCCATTTTGTCTCTTTAAAGGCTCCAATCCCATTAATGATTACGGAACCTGTGCCTCGAACGATTCTATAAAAGAATACCATACAAAACAAGAGCACAGTAAACTGGCTGACGAGCATTTCACTGCCTACCCACAATGAGATAAAATCATTTATGGAAAGGTAGGTCACCGTAAAAATAATGGACGCCATATAAAATAGAAAGGAGTTCATCTCCCAAAAGGTGCTAAGACCCTCTTCTCTCTCCTTAGAAGCAAAAAAGTTTCCAAAGCTCTCCTGTGTAGAATTAATGATCTTATTTGTAATGCTGATAATAAACTGAGCTATATAATTGTAACTAGCGTAAATGGCTACTACATTGACGCCTACAAAAGCAGACAATACGATATTATCTGTATTAGAGGCAATAATAGTCGCCATCTTTTGCATAAATACGTGCTTGGTATTAGCAACAGTGGACAGATCTGGCCTACTCTTTAAATCCATCCAAGGGTAACTCTTGTAAGCAAAATAGTTGATAATTCTATTGGTAAGAATCATATTAAAAAAATACCATATGAAAATCCCAATTAAATCAACACCCAAAATAAGAAGCACAATTTCTACGAGAATTTGAACAATTCTCATAATATTAGTAATCAGATTGGTCATGTACTTATTTTGATCTGCTTGCAGTAAAAACCTAGGAGCATAGGCGAAATAATTTCCTATTCCCGTCAACAAAAATAGGAAAAATGCCATCTGAGTATAAAGAGGACTCATAGGGTTGTTCTTTACTAAATAATGGACAAAAAAGGATAAAACAAACCCTAATATTAGAATGATAATTCCAATCCTGCGAAAGATAATCCTTGCCCCAGACAACAACTCATTGATTTTATGTCGATTTTTATCTGCAATAGGAGAGTAAAGGGCAAAGACAATAGAAGTCCCAAACCCCGCCTCTGCTAAATTCAAGTAGTTAAAAATCTGATTAAACAACTGAGTAAACCCATAATACTCCTTTCCCAAATAATCAATAAAGATAGGAATCTTAACAAACCCCAAAATCCCCATTATAAAAAACGGAATAATATCCGATAGCATATTGCGTATAGTTTTCTGTGTCCTCATTCATCCACCACTTGTAAGTTTTAAGTTTTAAGTAAAACCCTAGCTACTGCCCTGTCATCCTAGAGCGCAGCGAAGGATCTTACACTATCTCGCCTCCGGCGATTTTTGCCTTTGCTTACCACCTATTTTTCTAATCTCTACAATATATATCCCTAGTATACACCTTGTCCTCTACATCCTTCATTTCATCTGCCATACGATTTGATACGATGACATCACATATCTTCTTAAATTCATCTAAATCTTTAATCACTCTTGAATTGTAGAAATTGTCCTCTTTTAAAGCAGGCTCGTACACTACTACTTCAATGCCCTTGCCTTTGATTCGCTTCATGACGCCTTGAATAGAAGATTGCCTAAAATTATCAGAATCCGTCTTCATTGTCAATCTATAAATCCCTACAATTTTCGGATTTCTTTTTTCAATCATTTCTGCAATATGATCTTTTCTCGTCCTATTTGCGTCTACGATTGCAGACATGATATTTTGAGGTACATCTGCATAGTTCGCTAAAAGCTGTTTTGTATCCTTTGGCAAGCAATATCCACCGTATCCAAAGGAAGGATTGTTGTAATGTGTGCCAATACGTGGGTCTAAACATACCCCTTCGATAATCTGCTGTGTGTTTAATCCTCTAACCTCTGCATAGGTATCAAGCTCATTAAAATAAGCAACTCTTAAAGCAAGGTATGTATTAGCAAACAATTTAATAGCCTCTGCCTCTGTTGATCCAGTAAATAGCATAGGAATATCTTCTTTAATGGCCCCTTGTGCCAAAAGCTTAGCAAACTTCTCTGCTCTTTCCGTTTTCTCCCCTACGACGATTCTAGATGGATAAAGATTATCATAAAGGGCTTTGCCTTCTCTTAAAAATTCTGGTGAGAAGATAATATTTTGAGTTTCAAACATCTCTCTTACTTTCTTTGTATAGCCAACTGGTACTGTAGATTTTACGACCATTACAGCATGTGGATTAATGGATAAAACGCTAGCAATTACTGCCTCTACTGACCTTGTATTAAAGTAATTTTTCTCAGGGTCATAATTAGTTGGCGTAGATATAATAACAAAATCTGCTTCCTTATAAGCCTTGTAATTGTCCGTTGTAGCAGTTAAATTTAATTCTTTAGTAGACAAGTACTCTTCTAACTCCTTGTCCATGATAGGAGACTTTCTATTATTAATCATATCCACTTTTTCCTGAATAATGTCTATAGTGATTACTTCATTGTGCTGAGCCAAAAGAACCGCATTAGACAATCCCACATAGCCCGCTCCTGCAACTGTTATTTTCATTTTAACCCTCCGTTTTTGCATACCTATTAAGTCATTATAGCTTATTATAGATTAAATTCACAAATAATACCTTAAATGAACCTTTGAAATAAAATATATTTTCATTAACACTCCCTAAAGCCAGCCCTAGCTACTGCCCCGTCATCCTAGAGCGCAGCGAAGGATCTTAAGACCCTAAAGCCGACCCTAGCTCCTACCCCGTCATCCTTGAGCGTAGCGAAGGATCTTAAGTTCTAAAAGGAATACCCTCACCTGATCCCTGTCTTTTTTCATGAATACTTCTTCCCCACCTGGGTATTATAATCCTAGGTGGGGATGAAGTGTCTGAAATTCCAAAATTGCTAAAAGACATCGAGGAACTGAGAAAAAACTTAGAACTCCTAATAGAAAAAGATTCTACAAACCTACTAGATCCAAACATTATAGAGGCAAGTCAATATCTAGACGAAGCTATTGCAAAATACACTAAATTTATTTCATATAAAATGTAATACACTCATATTACCTTATACCATTGTACATATAACAATCCTTTGAGAAACAATACCTATTTTTATGTATGAAGTAAACTACATTTCAAATTGCTCCTTAAGATAAAAGTTAATCAGTTTTAACGTTTCAAAAACCACTTCTTCTACCTGTTCCCTTTCCTTGTACCAATTCTTTGAATCAAACAAATCGTATTTTGTCGGGCGAGATATAAGCTCTACCTGGTGATCTAATTTTGTAAAAGCTTTTTCAAAGATTTTACTAGCTCGAAATGAATGGCTACTTGAAGTGACGAGAATGATAGAAGATATATCAGACTTTTCTCTCAAATAATCCCTAACCTCAACGGCTTCATCTTGCGTACTATTGGTATTACCTTCTAAAATAATAATATCTTCCTTAGGAACACCTAACTTCACTGCAATTAGCTCATTGGTTCTTTCTTGTAAAGGCACCTCTACATTCTTTTCGACCAGATGCTCATATCCTTCTTTTTCAGTTTCTACCATAATGATTTTATCGCCATAACCTTCATGATACAAATCTACAGCCTCAAGAATTCGATCAGGAATACTCCCCAAAAGAACCACAATTCCATCACTCTTCTCAATCTCATCCTCGCGAACCAAAATCTCTCCGGCAGAAAACAAATACCACACTACAAGCAAAACAAAAACCAAACATACACTTACTATTATTTTTTTCTTTTTCATCTCATCCTTAATCCTCATCATAAAATTTATTATATACTATATCACATTCATGTTGTGAATGGTT